>JAURYC010000178.1 GCA_030654105.1 Deltaproteobacteria bacterium | reverse complement strand
ACACTGCGACACCTATTACGCCATTGATGTCGATTTTGTCTCTATTTCGGACTTAATAAATTCTTCTATCACTTTTTTCACAGCATCCTCATCTATATTTCCTAATGGCAACCAAGCTTTGACATTTGATTTAAGTTCATTAAATTTATCCACTTCTTTTTTGACTACCTCGGGTTCCCATAAAGAAGCTTCCACTTTATACTCTGGCACTGGGAATTTTGGATCTGGATACGCTCTTGACACAAAACCCAGTTCTATTCTAATTTCAAGAAGTTTTTCACGCAATTTCCCTTTAATCATTTCTTCTTGGTTGATCGACAATGGACGCGGGCTTGTCTCCATTTTCCCTTCCCCCTTTCTTTAAGAATTTTAAAAATGCCTATGTCTTGATCCGATATGCTTTTAGCGTATCGCTTGCCCACTTCAATGACGAAAAAAAAAGCCGAACATCACTACATCCAGATCTGATTCTTTTTCGCATAGACGCGCAAATTCCTTACCGACAGTCCAGGTTGGCCCATTGGGATGAGGAGTGGTTACAGCCTTACCGTAAACCATAAGGCGATGCATGACATGGGTAAGAAAAGAATCACCCGGAGTCTTATCCAACGAATCCATCTTGTTGGAAATTAGAGATATGTGGATATAGTAACAATCAAGGAGGGCAGCCTTCTCCGGAGACTGCATTCCGAGGATCGCAGCAGCCGCATAATCGACAGCGAATATTTGTAAGAAGATACACTCATCCATAAAGATTTCCAGATTGCCCTGACTTTTTGCGCACATCTCACTTATGTCTTTTTGAATACTGTTCGTTTCCATGGCGAGCCGTAATAGCGTTGAAGCCATATCATTCGCCGTTACCTTCTTCTTAAATAAATTAACCATGGATTGGCTTCCTCTCTAAGGTATATAGGTACACCCTGCCCGCATTCTACTGAAATCCGCAATGGGTTTCAACAGCAATCTGGAACCCAGCAATCTGGAACCCGCCGCATAATCCTCTAACACTAAGCCCCAGAAATAGGGCTTTTCTTGTTTTGGGAAATGTGGTAATAAGATCAACAAAGGAATCCAATAACCTGAAAGAGGGGGTGATACAATGGGGATTAAGATTTGTATTAACAAGTTTACCCTCTTCCTTATAACGGTCTTCATTCTATCTGTAGCAAATTTGGCTTTTGCGGAAACAAAGGTCTTTGTAGAGGAATACACCTATCAGGCAAGTGAATATGATAGTAAGGTTTCATGCAGAGCTCTTGCTCTTGAACAGGTTAAGCGACTGCTTTTAGAAAAATTGGGGATTTACCTCGAAAGCGAAACTGAGGTTAAAAATTTCCAGCTTACAAAAGACCAGATTGTTATCCTCACCGCTGGAATAGTCGCGGCTGAAATCGTAGATGAAAAGTGGGATGGCAAAACATATTTCTTTAAAGCAAAGATTACGGCAGATCCAAAGGACGTCGCTAATTCGATAAATAAATTGCGTCAAGACCGTCAAGAAACAAAAGAGCTGGAGGAGACGAGAAAAAAAGCGGATGAGGCATTAAGGGAAGTTGAAAAACTAAAAAGGGAACTGGAGATAACGAAAGCAGGGAAAACAGAACAGGACCAATACAAAAAAGCGGTAAATAGTTTAAGTGCCACCGATTGGGTTGAGAAAGGAAAGGCCTTGGGGATCGCTGGGAGGATCCAAGAAGCTATAGGGGCATTTACCAGGGCTATCGAGCTCGACCCTAAATATGATGCAAGGGCTTATAATAACCGTGGACTTGCCTACGGGAATCTTGGCAACTACCGGCAGGCAATCAGCGATTTCGACAGGGCTATCGATCTCGACCCTAAATTAGCATCGTCCTATTATAACCGTGGAGTTGCCCACAACAAACTTGGGAACTACCGGCAGTCAGTCGAAGAATTTAAAATCGCAGCCCGGTTAGGGCATAATGGAGCGAAAAATTTTTTGAGGGGTCAGGGGATTGATTGGTAACCAGCGGTTGTATTATTTGACCTCGCAAAATTTTGTTTGAGCGATATTCAATTTAAAACTTTTTTCTCCATCCGTTTAAGCGGTCACCCTCTTTTAGAGGGTATCCAACTTCTGACCTCAATCTCCCGCCCCTAACTTCCACCACCGCCGCATAACCCGCCCGCAAAAATAAAAGCCAGGTTGCTGAGGGCTCGCTTTTGCAGATTGACGACTACACCTACTTAACAGTTTAGAAAACTTCAGATTACTGAAGAATTCGATTAGCAGCATTGTGTAACGGCAAGCTTTAGCAGTGGTCGGAGTAATCCTTAGGGTGGGTTCATTGAAATGCTATGTCCTGTCTCGGATATCATTACAAATGTTATTGCAAAGTGTAATAAACACCGAATGCCACTGAGTGTAAAGATCTAATAGGCCGATCCACCCAATATCCTCGGGTGACTTAATCATCTGTCCGAAATCAGGTTCTGGACGTGAAACCATCTTCAACTCCATCTGATCCCGCCGTGCGTTAGGAGGATCAATTGGCGTATGTACCATTACTAAGGGCGTAACGCGGTGGACAGCAGCTTCACGCCAGCGAATGATGTCATTGAAAACAGGCCGAAGCATCTCGTAGCGGGAATAGACAGTTCCAGCTTGGTTCTGTAAGACCCTCCAGAATTTTGGCTTTCCAAAATCTTGTTCCCTATTCGTCAGAGCCAGATTGTAGAGGCTATTAAGTGTTATCGCGATCGCATCAAGAAAAGATTTACATGCGCCAAAATAACTGACAAGAAGGGAACCTATAATGATGGAAGCTTTCCAAATGTCTTTAGCATTATGCAGCTCAGAGATAGAGCAAGCGTAGAGTTCGATATCCGCCATCCTTCGACAGATGTTTTCGGCTAACTTGACCGATGGATGTTGGAGAGCCACACTATGGTCATTGAAAGTTGCATCAAATTTATCGTCCAAGTCAATAAAACACTGTGGTAACGGGACTGGTATATACTTAAACGCAGATCTGTTGTAGAAGTGGGTTTTCATTCGAGGGTTACGGGATTAAATCTACACCTTTTCATGGAGCCTGTCAGTCGTTTAAGGGGCCGATACAAAAGCAATCCGGCGCCCGCCGCATAACCCGCCCGCAAAAACAAAAGCGCAGGGTGATGAGCCCTGGATAATTTCGAAGCCTACTTATTTCATAAGTCCCTGCAAAGGGGCTTTATTTATTTTGGGAAAATGCAGATTTTAACGATAGCTTTGAATCTTAGGAAATCGATATTCTTTTCTTGAGTAGTTCGTCAATCAAGGTCTTGACAAAATAAATAGGAAAGGTATACGCATGTAAGGTATAAGCTTGTAAAGTTGTCTTGACATTCCCAAGCTCGTCGAAATTGAAAGAAAAGAGTTTTGTTCGTTCATCGTCTTCTTTTTCTGGCAACAGGTATGCGCTGATATTTCCTCCTGGAAGTGCCACAGTAGGGTCTTGAAAAGATGGGTCGAGAAGGATTTCGGCTTTGACCAGCACCGGGATGCCAAAGAACTCCAAGGTTACCTGGAGGTCTTTCTGATCCTTGATTGTCAGGTATTGTGGGTGCTTTTGGGTGACATGTTGAACCAAGGATGAAATTATTTTTTTCCCAGTCTCCCGAATCTTGCTCACTCCGTCAACTATTATGCTTTGCAGTTTCCGAAGAATATACTCCTCATTCTGGTTATTCATATTGTGACCCTCCCTTTCTTGAAGATTTTGAGACGAAATTTAAACTTTTTCATAAGATAAGACACATCAATTATGCACTTCAAAGAGAATTCACTACCATAACCCCCTCTTACCCTCCCTCGCTTCCCGGTAAGCCTTTGGAGAATATACGCGCATTCTACCGCGTCGGCCAACAGGTTTCAACACCCTTTCATTACAGGCCACTATTACGCCGTAAAGTGTCTCGTATTAAGAGCATAGCTTGCCCAGCCATTACATAAAGCTAAAACCAAGGCCGGAAACTTTGTAAGGAGTTATTGTCGGAGCTTTCCCGATAAAAACCGACCTAAACGGAGAAAATGACAGACTTGGCGTAAAGCCGCGAAATGGAGGAAGGGGACGTTGATCAAAATAATCAAAAATACTGTTAAAGCCCAGGGGTAACGGTATATGTGTTTTGGGGCCGTTCTTGCAGAATGTGCTAAACGATTCCAATGCACGTTCTGCACGAACGTCCCGGAGTCCACTCACTAACTGCATTCTGCCGAAACGGGCCATTGGTTTCAACAGCAATCCCGCACCGGCAGGCAGCGGAGTCTGCTCCCGTAATCCCCCATCCTAAGCCCCAGCAATGGGGCTTTTTTGTTTTAGGAAATGTGGTAATATAAAGACAAAAGCCGAATGAGGAAAGGAGAATTCTATGCGACCGCTAAAGGAGAGGTGGGCATCTTTCCTTACCATAATCTGTGATCCGCTGGTCCTTATATTCTTGGTCCTTACAATCCTACTTGGAATATTTTTAAAATCACAGCAAGACCCTGTGGTAATCGCCGCTCTGACTATTATCATTACTTTGATATCAGGAATCCTCGGAGCAATTTTAAAAGGCAAATGGAACGAGATAACGGAAGAAAAGGTGATTGTAACACGTGGCAAAACAGCAGTGAGAAGCTTGAAGCTTCTTTTGAGCAACATATTGTCGTTAGAAAAGAGAGTTTGTGAGTATCTTTTCCGTAGCCAAGATGAACAATCGAAGATGGGACAAAGTCCTGAAGTCATAAAAACCTATTTAGAGGAAATAATTGGCCGTTGTAGAATTCAAGGGGAAGAGGCCATCAGCTCGATTGAGAATTGGACCGATATAGTTCCGGAAGCAGATATAAGGACCCAGATTGGAGTCATAAGCAATCTTCGCGAGGAGGGGGACAAGCTTATCGGAGAAGTTAATACGTTGAAAGAAACACTTGCCGAAGCTAAAAACCAGAAAATAGAGGAAACCGCGAAGTTAAAGAAAGAAATTGACATTAAAGAGGAAGAACTTAGGAAAATTAAATATCAGTTATTTGCTACAAGCAATAGGGCATTTGGAACATCAGGAATTTCAGGATATCCAGGAATCTCTGTCGGCGGAATTATCGAAATTGGGCGAGGGTCAACTGGAGTAGGTGTTCTGTCTGAGCCTACAACGGGCGTTTGTTTTGAATGTGGAAAACCCTTTGACTCACGAAATTCTTTGGCATTGGCAATTTATCCTCGTTGTCCAGATTGCGAGAAAAAAGCAAAAAAATGATTTGATTCTTGAGCAATTCTTCCGTCCCTCTCCATCCAAAAAATGAAAAGCCAGCGTGATGAGGGCTGTATGTTATGTGCGAAAACGCGGGACGTAGCTCCGATAACTCCGTTATTATAGTAACTCGGCAAGTGCCCATCCTCTTTCTTGAGATTTCTCTCTCCCGGATCCACCCCACGAAGAACGCTCCGTAGGGATTTATTCTTTGGAATTGATAAGGGTCTCCTCTTGGAAAGTCATAATTCCCCGATTTATTGACTGAAGCGGAAAATATAGACAGGGGGGGATTTTTTTATATTATGGTGAGGGTTGAGGTTTATTTGGAGAAAACGAAAGAATTTTTGAAATGGTTAAAAAGAGACCCCAGATTAAAAAAATAATTTCAAAATATCAGACGAAACTGGAAGAACTAGGCATCGAAGTGTCGAAGATAATCCTTTATGGATCGTATGCCGGAGGGAGACCCAAAGAATACAGCGATATCGATATCATTATCGTTTCACCCACTTTCAATAAAATGGATATTTTCGAGCGGCAGGAAGTGTTAAGCAAGGCGCATCATGAATTTGGTGAACCGATCGAACCCATTGGATTGACCCCCCAACAAATGAAAGAGAAAAAGGGGTTAGTGCGCGAAATCCTGGAGAAAGGGATCACCCTCTATCCTCATCCCGATCTTTCCCCCGAGCGTCCACTCTCCACTAAACCTAACCTTTTACGGAACAATCGACCTTGATGGCTTCTTAAAAAGTCCCTTTTCCTTCGTTGCTGCGGAAACTACAAATTGATTCAAACAAAAAACTGCTCTGCACGAACACCTGCCACTCAGAGCGATCTGCCACAAACATGAATACCCGATGGAGGCCAGACGGAGAATAGGTCGAAAAGGACTCTCGGTGGACATAGTTCATTGATTCCATACCTTTTGGCCTGCTCGCAAAACAATTAAATCCCTTTAGAGCTTAGAAAACAGGAATGCCCCCAGAACCTCAATGTTAATTTGGGTGACCTTTGGCCCTGGTTCGGCCCCCCTTGCATCCTTAATCAAGAAAAGCACAAAGAATAGTTTTTGTGGAAACGCGGCTGAAAAATATGTATCTTGATGTATACTCGGGATCTCAGCTGACTTTAGAAGATCGGCTTCGAGCAGAGGTCCTTGGATAAGGAGGAAGGATGAAAAGTTATCGCAAAGAACTGTGGTTCAATATTGCCGGGCGAAGGGCGTTTGTAAATATAACCCCCCAGGTTGAAGCGTGTTTGCAGGAAAGCGGGATAAAGGAAGGGATGATCCTGGCGAATGCCATGCATATCACGGCCTCGGTTTTTATCAACGATGATGAATCCGGCCTCCACCAGGATTACGAGAAATGGCTCGAGAAATTGGCCCCCCATGAGCCGGTCTCGCAATATCTGCACAACCGAACGGGGGAGGACAACGGGGACGCCCATCTGAAAAGGCAGATCATGGGGAGGGAAGTTGTGGTCGCGGTGACCGGAGGGAAACCGGATTTCGGTCCCTGGGAGCAGATTTTTTATGGGGAATTTGACGGAGGACGGCGCAAGCGAGTGTTAGTGAAGATCATCGGTGAATGAAGGTTCCCATAGGGAGGCGGAGTTTTCTGCTCGCATGACGGATAAATGGCGGGAATAAATTCCTCAGAAAGAGGCCTCGGATGGGCAGGCATCATATAAAAGTTGTAGGCATTGATCTCGCAGGGAGCGAAAAAAGACCCACGGGAATGTGTTTCCTGGAGGGAAACCAAGCCAGGGTCTCAGTGGTTCATACCGATGATGAAATTCTTAAGGCCATCGGGGAAGACGTTCGAGCGGTAGCCATCGACGCCCCTCTATCCCTTCCCAAAGGAAGATGCTGCCTGAGAGATGATTGCCAATGTGCCGGGCGAGTCCATTTCCGGATTTGTGACCTGGAATTACGGCGAATGAAAATCAAATTTTTTCCCATCACCCTGGGACCGATGCGTCAGCTCACCCTTCGGGGGCTGGCCTTAAAGGAGAAGCTTGAAAAAATGGGACTGCGAGTCTTCGAAACCTACCCGGGAGCTGCCCAGGACATTTGGGGGATTCCCCGCCAGAAAGATCTTCAAGGTTTGAAACAAGGATTGAAGCGATTCAAGCTGAAAGGAAACTGGCTAAGTCCCGGGGTCACTAAAGATGAGCTCGACGCCTTGACTTGCGCCATAATCGCCAGAGAAGACTTGGTAGGAAATACGATAGCTATTGGAGATCCGGAAGAAGGGTTGATGATCCTGCCGAGAAAGTGACGCTCTGCAAAGGATGGATGGAAGTGTTGAATGGTGAGACCAAGCTCGATTGAGATTTATTCCGGGGTTAAAGTGCACAGCATTCAGGCGGCCGTCCTGCGCCAGAAAGGTGGCCCCTTGAAGATCGAATCCCTCGAGCTGGAAGATCCGCGGGATGATGAAGTCCTGGTGCGGGTTGTCGCGTCGGGCATCTGCCACGAGTATGAATAGTCGAAGGAGGCAGCGCGGAGAATAGGCCGAAAGGGCTGGTAGAAATCAGGTAACATTTTAGCCCTTAGAAAGATTTGGCTAAACTGCAATGCAAAATGCAAATATTAAATTGAAAATTTCAAAATGTTTAGGGTTTTACAGAAAAAATTCCATTTTCCAATTGGCCTTTTTCACTTTTCAATGATATTTAGCGTGTCTTTTCAAAACGCTAAATTGATACGAAATTAGTTGCTTCCGTTGCCCAAGATTGAAATAATAGGAGCGAAACTTAATAAGGGCGGAGGAAGCCCAACCGCGCCTAAAATTGCTTTTAACGTGGGCGAGGAAACGATCAAAAGGGAGGATAAAAATCATGGCAGATCTTGGATTTATTGGGGTGGGAATCATGGGCAAACCGATGGCGGGCCATCTGGTCAAGGCCGGCCACAAGGTCTTGGTTTATGACGTTAACGCCGCGGCGGTTCAGGAGCTTGCGGCCAAAGGTGCGGTGGCCTGCAAAAGCGGCAAAGAGGTAGCGGAAAAAACCGGCATCATTATCATCATGGTTCCGGACACGCCGGATGTAGAGGCCGTGCTCTTCGGGAAAGGCGGCTTGGCGGAAGGACTAAAGGCCGGTTCCATTGTGGTGGACATGAGTTCCATCTCCCCCATCGTCACGAAGGAATTTGCCAAGAGATTGGCGGCCATGGGCGTGCAGATGCTCGACGCCCCTGTATCCGGCGGCCAGGTGGGCGCTGAAAATGCCGCCCTTTCCATCATGGTGGGAGGCGACCCCGGGGTCTTCGAAAAAATCAAGCCCTACTTCGAGCTCATGGGGAAGAACATCGTCCATATCGGCGGCAATGGGGATGGTCAGACCTGCAAAGTGGCCAACCAGATCGTCGTCGCCCTTACCATTGAGGCCGTGGCCGAAGCGCTCCTGTTTGCCTCCAAGGCCGGTGCCGATCCCGTTAAGGTCAGGTCTGCGCTGCTGGGGGGATTTGCCCAGAGCCGCATCCTGGATTTGCATGGGGAGCGGATGATCAAACGCACCTTCAACCCTGGCTTTCGCATCCGCCTTCATCAAAAAGACCTGAACCTGGCCTTGCAGGCGGCCCGTTCCATGGGGTTGAGCTTGCCCAACACCGCCACGGCCCAGGAGCTCTTCAACGCCGTGGCCGCCCAGGGAGGGATCGACCTGGACCACTCGGCCCTGGTCTTCGCCCTGGAAAAGCTGGCCAATCATACCGTTAGTCAATAGAACGGCAGATGGTACGTTCTTTCCGAAATTGCTTTGGCTAAAATTCAAATTTATTCAAACTTAAAACCGTTCTGCACGAACACCTTCTGCGCAGTGCGATTTGCTAAAAACATGAATACCCGACGGAGGACAAACGGAGAATAGGCCGAAAAGGCTGATAGAAAATAGTTGATTTCCTTGTCCAAAATTGAAATAATAAGGGTGAAACTTAATAAGGGCGGAGGAAACCCAACCATGCCCAATATTACTCTTAACGTCGACGAGGAAACGATCAAAAAGGTCCGGAAGGTCGCGGTCGATAAAAACACCACTTTAACGGAGATGGTTAGGGGATACCTGAAATCTATAGCCGCAAGCGACCTGCCCGTGAGAGAACGCACGGTGAGAGAATTACAGGCCTGTTTCAAGAGTCTCAGCCGGGATATGGGCAAAAGGAAGTGGACGCGGGATCAGCTCCATGAGCGATATGGTTGCAGACTGTAATCTTCTTCTTTCAGAAGATATTCAACACGAGTTCAAGTTAGGGACCCTTACCATAAAAAATCCTTTTTTCTAAGCAATCTGCATATTGAAAGCTTTCCAATTAAAAGATCTTCATGATTGCTCAGTCCGACCCGAAAAAGAACGAAAAGGAAAAGACCCGAATAAGAAAAGCAGGCGAGTCGGTAGTTTGAAAGCGTGAAAGAAAGCATACGTTCTCATCTCAGCGAGATTGAAGTTATGGAAAACGTCAGGATAGCTTACGCCTGCGAGTCGGGCAGCCGGGCCTGGGGGTTTCCATCCGCTGATAGCGATTATGACGTACGTTTCCTGTACGTCCAACCAGTAGAGTGCTACCTGTCCATTGACGAAAAGCGGGACGTTATCGAGCGCCTGGCCAGTGAAGGACTGGATATCAATGGATGGGATTTGAAGAAAGCCTTGGGGCTCTTCCGCAAGTCAAATCCCCCGCTCTTGGAGTGGCTTGGCTCGCCCATCGTTTATCTTGAGAAATATTCCATCGCTGCTGAGATGCGGGAACTAACGCCAGTGTATTACTCTCCAACCGCCTGCTTGTATCACTATCTGCACATGGCACGCGGCAACTTCCGAGACTATTTGAAAGGCGGAGAGGTATGGGTCAAGAAATACTTCTATGTCTTACGCCCCATTTTGGCGATGAATTGGATTGAAAAGGGATTGGGTGTTGTCCCAACTGATTTCAATGTTTTGGTCGATAAACTCGTGACCGATCCGAAGTTGAGAGTAGAAATTGATCGGCTGCTTTCAGCGAAACGGGCTGGGGCAGAATTAGAGCGGGCGCCGAGAATTAAACCAATCAGCGAGTTTATTGAGCAGGAACTTGAACGCTGGGGGAAGAATGAGATAGTGAATCATACACGCCCGGCGGCTTCCGCCAATAAACTTGATGAACTCTTCAGGAAGAGTCTTGGAGAAGTATGGCGGTCGTAATGTCATTCAGGGCGTGCGCCTAAACCGTTTTGCAGAGCGTAAAGTAGTGAAAATGGAAATGCAGGGCGACGCCGCATCCGCATGCACCTGCGGCCAAAAACATGGGGTGGGGATGGGGAAGTGTTCGTACTTATATAACAAGGTAAAATAGGAATGAAAAAGAAGTACATCGGCAAATGGTGGATTAAAGAAATGGAGCTATGGGACAAGGAATACATTGATCTCGTTGCTCAAGGGCACTTTATGATCAAAAGCAACGGGACGGGTTCGTTTCAATTCGGCGCCGTGGAGGCGGGCGTAGACTGCAAAGTTGAGTTAGCTAAGGGAGCTGAGCGACTCGAATTCTCATTTGAAGGTGCAGATGAGGGGGACCCCGTCTCTGGTCGAGGATGGGCCCAGGTCGAAGGCACAAAGATGACGGGAAGGATCTATTTCCACCTCGGAGACGATTCAGCTTTTACGGCGACAAGAAAATAGCCAGTCCAAGGATTCTACCCGCTTTACAATAGAAGTGGCCACACCTCAAGAGGAGCACTTAGGCCGCCAGGGGGAGAAGCTGGTGAAGCTTGTACCCAGCAGCCGGCTGGCCACAGTAGAGCACACCGCAGGCGGTACCGTGGTGGAGGCCGAGGCAGAGAAGCTTGCAAGACTGATCCTGGACTTCCTGCAGGGGTAGTCTCAAACATCCTTTGCCCATAAAATCCCCTTTACCTTTTTCAATTTTTCAGTAAACTGGTAGAAGAATTCCTAAGTGTTGCATATCCCAAAGCTTTGGCCTGTTTTAAAGAACAGAAAGGAGGAACGGCAAAATGAAAGGATATACGGCAAAAATTCTGCGGGTGGACTTGAGCAAAAGACGTGTGGAAACGGAAGCGCTGGATGAAACCCTGGCCCAAAAATTTATCGGCGGGAGCGGGCTGGCCGCCAAAATTTTGTATGATGAAACGGGGCCGGAGACCGACCCCCTCGGGCCGGAGAATCGACTCATCTTCATGACCGGACCTTTTGCGGCCACGCCGGTAATCACCTCCGGCCGGCACGCCGTGGTCACCAAGTCTCCTCTAACCGGAATTTTTGCGGAATCAGACTCCGGAGGTACGTGGGGGCCATCCCTCAAAAGGGCGGGTTTCGATGGGGTCGTGATTACTGGAAAATCCGCCAAGCCGGTTTACATCTGGGTCGCGGATGGGAAGGCCGAGATCCGGGATGCCTCCCGCCTTTGGGGGAAAGATACCTATGAATTGGATCCGCTCCTCAGGAAAGAAACTCGAGATGAGGCCGTGGTTGCTTCCATTGGACAGGGCGGAGAAAAAGGGGTCAGGTTCGCCAGCATCATGAACGACGGCCGAGAGGGGCGGGCCGCTGGGCGCGGAGGAACCGGCGCAGTTATGGGCTCCAAGAACCTCAAAGCCATCGTGGTCCATGGCAGCCAAGAGATTGCCATCGCCGATCCCGAAGGCCTGAAAGCCTCGCTGAAGGAAATCAGCCCCATGGTGGCCAAGAATGCCGAGGGAATGCGCAAGAATGGAACCGCCGGCGGGGTGGCTACGTTTGAAGCGTTGGGGAGCCTCCCGCTGCAGAATTGGAAATTTCAGGGACGCTGGGAACAGGGAGCGGTAAAAATCGCCGGGCCTGCCATGACCGAAAAGATTCTCACAGGAATTTATCACTGCGAAAGATGCGTCATCGGCTGCGGAAGGAGGGTGAAGATCGACAAAGGTCCGTATGCCGGGGTGGAAGGCGGAGGGCCCGAATACGAAACCGTCGCCCTCTTGGGCAGTCTTTGCCTGGTGGATGACTTGGAAGCAATCGCCAAGGCCAACGAGCTATGCAATCGCTATGGGATCGACACCATCTCCTGCGGAGCGGCCATTGCCTTTGCCATGGAGGCGTACGAAAAAGGGTTGATTACCAAAAAGGATACCGGCGAGTTGGAACTCCTTTGGGGGCGGGGCGATGTATTGGTGAAGATGGTGGAGAAAATCGGCAAGCGGGAAGGCCTGGGCAATCTTTTGGGTGAGGGAGTGAGAATCGCCGCCGAAAAGATCGGCAGGAACGCCGTGGAATTCTCCCTCCATGTAAAAGGTCTGGAAATCCCCGGCCATGATCCCAGATGCTACAATGCCGGGGCGGTGAGCTATGCCACCATCAACAGGGGTGCCTGTCATCTGGGGTTCAGCCATGTCTTCGAACGCGTTCTTTCCATGCCTGAAATTGGAATCGAAAAACCTTTGCCCAGGCTTGAAGTGAAAGGCAAAGGGGAGTTAGCGGCCAAGACCCAAAACGTAATGGGCCTGTTCGATGCCCTGAAGCTCTGCAAGTTTACCATGTTTGGAGGACTCAAACTTACGCCGATCCTTTCCTGGTACAACATGGTTACTGGAATTCCGATGGACATGGCGGAGTTTTTAAAGACAGGGGAGAGGATCTTCAATCTTAAGAGGCTCTACAACGTGCGTTGTGGCATCAGCCGCAAGGATGATACGCTGCCTCCTCGTTTTCTTACTCTGAAGCATGAAGGCGAAGGCCTCACTCCCAGCCTTCCTCCACTGGGGGAGATGCTCAGCGATTATTACAAATTCAGGGGATGGAGCGAAGAGGGGATTCCCCTCCCAGAAAAATTGCAAGAGCTTGGCCTTTAGAAATGCAGGGTGAGGGGGAAGAATGTCAGAAGATTAAATGCGTTTGTATTAAAAACTTTATTTTTTGATCAAGGGGGGCGGTCTTTCTAAAAAAAGTCCGCCCTTTTTCTATTGGGGGTCAATTTGATTGAGAAAAAAATAGAGGTCGGGTAAAATGGTCTTGAGATGGGTCGGTCGAAGAAAAAAGGGAAGCGCAAAAAAAACAACGGTCGAAGAGTAACTTTCATTCTTATTCCGGTCTTTCTTGCCCTTTCCCTTGCTTTTTTTTATATACTTAAGACAGCATCACCGGGGAAAAAGCCTGGCCGCCAGGTGGTCCGCATCTCCATCCCTAAGGAGAAAATCCCGGAAGAGGGGGCCGGTTTTCGATCGTCACCACAACTGGCCTTAATCATAGACGATGGCGGTTACAATATGGAAAATTTTAAGGAAATGCTGGGAATCGGAAAGCCGATAACTTATGCCATTCTACCGTTTACACCACATGCCCGGGAGGCCGCACTCCTGGCTTACCGGGATGGATCTGAGGTCATGCTCCACCTGCCCATGGAGCCAAAAAATGGAGAGCAGTATTCTTTGGAAAAAAACACGGTACGGACAGGGATGGACTCGAAACGGGTACAGAAGATTTTGGAAGATGCCCTGAAGCAGGTTCCCCATGTGCGGGGAATCAACAACCATATGGGATCTAAAGCCACCGAAGACCCACAGGTGATGGAAGCCCTGATGCAGGTTTTGAAAAAGGAAGGCCTTTATTTCATCGACAGTAACACCAGCTTCCAGACATTGGGTCCGGAGATGGCCCGAAAAGCAGGCGTTGCCTCTAGGCGCAATGACCAATTTATCGACCGGGAGAAAAAAATAGAGGCCATCAAGAACGCCATTCGTTTGGCCATGAGAAAAGCAAAGCAAGAGGGGAGGGCCGTGGCCATTGGTCATCCCCATCCATTGACCGCCCGAGCCATTAAAGAGATGATATCAGAGATCGAAAAGGAAGGAATCAGGCTCGTTTTCGCGTCTGAGGTTGTGGGATGAAAAAAAGGGGTTTCCTCCCCATCTTTTTTCTGAGTATCTTTTTAATCCTAAGTACAACGCTGGCAAGGGAAGCGATAGCGACTTATCGGCTGTTAGAGATCCGCCTTTGGTCTGCCCCTGATCATACCCGAGTGGTTATCGATCTGAATGGCCCACCTACTTATGATATCCCTGCGTCAGAGAATCCGCTGACCCTGGTCCTGAACCTGCAGGGGATTTTTCTCCAGAAAGGGAAGCAGGAAATTCCCGTCAAAGATCCGGTGATCCAGAAAATGATGGTGCATCCCAAGGGGAAAGACCAGGCGGAAGTAACCTTGTTTTTGGTCAAACCGGCGCGATGGAAAATTTTCAGCCTGAAACCTTACCAGGACAAACCCCACCGTCTGGTTATTGACATCCTCCGGCCCGACTTGGAAGAAAAGGAAAAAACAGAAAGAAAAGTCAGCGAGGAGTTGAAAGCCAAAAAGAAGAGGATTATCGTTCTCGACCCCGGGCATGGCGGCGAAGACCCGGGAGCGATCGGTCCCCGGGGAACTAAGGAAAAAGACGTAGTTCTTGCTTTAGCCAGGAGGTTACAAAAAACTCTTGACGAGAGCGCAGGAATAAAGGCCTTTCTGACCCGACGAGGGGATTATTTCGTTCCTCTGGATGAACGGATTAAAATCGCCCGGGAGTATGGCGCGGATCTCCTCATCAGCTTGCACGCGAACGGAAGTCCAAAGCGCCATACCCGCGGCACTTCGGTCTATTGTCTGTCGCTTAAAGGAGCCAGCGATCAAGCAACCCAACTGCTGGCCCAGAAGGAGAACGCTTCAGACCTGATGGGGGGAATCTCTCTGACCCCGGAGAAAAAAGACCTGGATTCGATTTTGCTGGATTTAGAACTGACCCATAACATCAACGAAAGCCTCCACTTGGGAGGTTTGATGCTCAGCGAGCTGGGCCGCATCAACCAAATTCAATTTATCCAGCCTCGCCAAGCAGGTTTCGCGGTTCTTAAAGCCCCGAACTTCCCGTCGATCCTGGTAGAGACGGCCTACATCACCCATCCGGTTGAAGAAAGGTTTCTCCGGAAAGAGAGTTTCCAGGCTGATTTGATCCGGGCGATATTTAACGCAGTGAAGAAGTTTATTCCCTTGCTGGCGGTAAGGGAAGAAGTTCCCAGAGGGGATCTGGCCAGAGACACGGGGTAATGAACAGGAGAGAATAAAAGGAGAGAGCCATGAGTAAGGAAATAAAGCCGGAATGCGCCTTGTGCAACGTTGAAGTAAAACTTTGCCGGTCCAAGGAAGGAACCGGGCCCCGATTTTGTCCAACGAAAACCAAGGAAAAAGAACTGCAAGGGGCTTTGAAAAAATACCAAGATCAGAAAACCATGCGTTTTGCCAAAGCCGCTTCCCTGCAAGAGGCCGAATGTTACGTACGCAGGGAGGAGAAGCCATTTGTGCTGAGGCCGACGAAAACACGCGTGGAGGAAATCATTGAATTCGCCCAAAAAATGGACTTTCGGAAATTGGGTGTGGCTTTTTGCGCCGGCCTGTTTTCCGAAGGAAATACCTTCGTACGCATCTTGGAAAAACATGGATTTGAGGTCATTTCCGTCTGCTGTAAAGTAGGCGGAGTGCCCAAAGAATTCCTGGGTCTCCGGGATGATCAAAAAGTGAGGGTGGGAACTTATGAGACCATGTGCAACCCTATCACCCAGGCAGAAATTATGAATGAAGCCGGGACGGATTTTAATATCCTCGTGGGGCTCTGCGTTGGCCATGATGCTCTTTTCCTAAAAAATGCCAAAGCGTTGACCACCGTTTTAGTAGCTAAAGACCGGGTTTTAGGACACAATCCCGTAGCCGCCCTTTACGGGGCCAAGGGATATTTCCAGCGCCTGATGAATCCGTAAGAAAAATATTCACCGCAGAGATCGCAGAGTGCGCAGAGGTAAAATACGAATCTTGATTATGTTTCTCTCTGCGTTTTCAGCGTGCTCTGCGGTTAAAAAATTTACGAAAAAGTGAAGGGAGGCTTGTGAAAGATTTACATTTTGATAAGGCTATGATTATATTCGCCCATCCCGACGATGCCGAAGTGCAGTGCGCTGGAACCATCGCCTTCTGGATCGAGGCGGGTATAAAAGTGACCTATGTGGTTTTGACGAAGGGTGATAAAGGGACCCAAGACCCGGCAATGACCCGAGAAGCGCTGGCAAGTCTGCGGCGGGGAGAGCAACTTCGGGCGGCTGATATACTGGGAGTGGGAAAAGTTCTCTTCTTGGAAAACGGAGATGGAGAGTTGGAAGTGACCATGGAAAAGCGCAGGATGTTGACCCGCATCATCCGGGAATATCAACCAGAAGTTCTGGTGACTCACGATCCCTGGATGCGCTATCAATTACACCCCGACCACCGAGCCTGTGGAACTTTAGCGCTGGATGCGATGATTTCTGCCCGGGATCGACTCTATTTTCCAGACCAGATCGACCAAGGTCTGAAGCCGTGCCGAGTTCGTAGAGTCCTGCTCTTTGCTTCGGATCAGCCTGATTTCTGGGTGGATATCGGGACGACTTTGGATAAGAAGATGAAAGCCCTGGGGCAACATCAGAGTCAAGTGAGCCAGTGGGTTAAATGGGAAGAATGGCTGCGCAAAAGGGCGGAGAATGCCGGAGCTTCTCAAGGGTTAAAGTTTGCCGAATCTTTTAAAAGGCTGGTTTTAGGCTGATTTCAGAATGCAGATTTTAGATTGAAGATTGGAATGAGAAGCTGGGAGACAGATGTCCAGATTCAGAAATTCTGACCACTGCCCGCCCTTAAAATCTGATATCTACAATCTGCAATCTGCAATTGAAAATTGAGGATATTATGAACCAAGAAGAATTGGAAAAACATAATTCCGGGATGATCGCAATGTTGCCCATGGCTCCCGCAGGGGAAACCTGCTGACCCTCAAGCCTCCCGGCTCAGTTGAGCCTACCCAGCCTGGATCAGCCCTTTGTTGTGGGCTCGGTGGAGACTCCCATGGGTAAAGTTCCCCAGGTTTCTTCCGCCTTGAAAGGGGAGGATCGATGGGGAAGCTACAAGGTCCGCTGGGGAGTTAAGCGCATGCATTACACCGTTGAGCCAGGCCTATATGCCTTGGGTCATCCCGATCATTCTGCCCCGGTTCTGGTAACGGCCAACTACAAGATGAGTTTTGACCGGCTGCGGCAGGCTCTCCCGGGCCGAAATGCCTGGATTCTGGTTCTGGATACCAAGGGGGTCAACGTTTGGTGCGCCGCGGGTAAGGGAACCTTCGGGACGGAAGAGCTGGTTGCAAGAATCCGCTCTAGCGGACTGGAACGCATAATAAATCACCGCGATTTGATCCTGCCCCAATTGGCTGGCCCGGGGGTTGCGGCCCATCTGGTGAAAAAATTTTCTGGCTTCAGAATTATCTACGGACCCATCCGCGCCGTAGACCTGCCTGCTTTCCTTGATGACGGCCTCCAGGCCACACCGGAGATGCGCCGCAAAAATTTTCCTTTACGGGAAAGAGCAGTTTTGGTTCCCATTGAACTGGTGGCTACTTTCAAGATAGCAGCTTTTGTTTTGCCCGCGCTTTTTATCCTCGGCGGTCTGAAGG
>JAURYC010000177.1 GCA_030654105.1 Deltaproteobacteria bacterium | reverse complement strand
GGGAAATTCTTTTCCAAGAAAAATCGATCGTCCATATTCCCCCCCACGAAATCTGCCGCCTGGGAATTGCCAAAACATCCCAGATTACCATGCCCTTCGGCACCATGTCGGTATATGAAAATATCCTCGTGGCGGCCCTTTATGGACAAAATCTGGGAATGGCCAAAGCGCATGTTGCCGCGGAGCGGATATTAACGGTTGTAGACCTGCATAAGCAGCGGGATGAGCCAGCAGGGAAAATCCCTGTACCCTCACGGAGACGGCTGGAATTAGGCCGGGCCCTAGCTACGGGGGCAAAGGTTTTACTCCTTGATGAAGTGATGGCCGGTCTTACTCCGGCCGAAATCGAACAAGCCTTGCTGCTTTTAAAACGCCTGAGCACCCAAACCACACTCATTTTGGTCGAGCATGTCATGCAAGCGGTCATGGGAATTTCCGATCGGGTGCTGGTCATCCACCACGGGGAGAAAATTGCCGAAGGCACTCCCACCGAGGTGGCGGGAAGGCCGGAAGTAATCGAAGCGTATCTAGGGAAACGGTATACCTAACAATTTTCTCGCCCCATCCCCCTTTCTCGTGTTCTAGAAAGTGGGGCGGGAAGATGGGCCAATAACCAAAAAACCATGCTAAAGGTTGACCGGATCAACGTTTTTTACGGGGATGTCCATGTTTTGTGGGATTTGTCACTCTATGTTTCAGCCGGAGAAATCGTAACCATCATCGGGCCCAACGGCGCGGGAAAAAGTACGCTTTTAAAGAGTGTTGTCAACCTCTTGAAGCCAGCCAAAGGAGGGAAGGAACAGGGAAAAATTTCCTTCCAGGGTCAGGACCTGGCCAGGCTTTCTCCCGAGGATACGGTACGCCTGGGGATGGCCATCGTTCCTGAAGGGTCGCGTGTTTTTCCTGATATGACCGTCCTGGATAACCTGTTAATGGGTTCTTACACCGAACCTGCCAGATCCCAGAGGCAAGGAACTCTGCAAGAAGTTTTCGGGCTCTTCCCCAGACTGGAAGAACGTATTCAGCAGAAAGCCAGAACTTTAAGTGGAGGGGAACGCCAAATGCTGGCCATTGGCAGGGCGCTCATGTCCCGGCCGACTCTTTTGCTCATGGATGAACCTTCCCTTGGTCTGCAACCACTCTTAGTGGTTAAAACTTTTGAGACCGTAAAAGAAATCAATCGCCGGGGAATGGCTATTCTTCTGGTCGAACAAAACGTGCAGTTTTCACTAGAAATCAGCAACCGGGTTTATGTCCTGGAAAACGGAAGAATCGCTTTAGAAGGCAAGGCTAGCGATCTATTGCAAAGCGAGCACATCAAGAAATATTACCTGGCTCTGTGAGCTTTCCCCATGCTTAAGACTCCCAACCGATGGTTGCGGCTCTGCCGCACTGTGGCCTCTGTGCTTCAATGTTTGCAGTACCATACAGAAAGAGAGAGAAACATATGGAAATCATCAAAACGGATGTCCTGGTCATTGGAGGGGGAGGCGCTGGTATGCGGGCCGCACTGGCCGCCAGAGAAAAAGGAGCCGAAGTCCTTTTAGTCTCAAAAACTCCAATGGGAAAATCCACCTGTACGTACTTGTCGGCAGGCGCATTCACCCTGGCCGTAGGGGGACTCGCCAAGGAAACTCACCTGGCGTTAACCCTCCAGGCTGGTAAGGGAATTAATGTAAGCGAACTTGTGGAGATTCTGGTGAATGAAGCCCCCGAGCGAGTCCGGGAATTAGAGCAATTTGGACTGGTAGGAGAATGGCAAAAAGGAAGGTATCGCTGCCTAGGAAGGCCGACAGCTGCTGGAGCCCCTTTGGCTAACATTTTGGCCGAGGCTGCCATGAAGAAGGGAGTTTCTTCCTTACCCTGGGTTATGGTCACTGAACTGGTGACCGAATCTGGAAAAGTCGTGGGGGCATTAGGGTTCGATTTTCGAAAAGGAAAGACGATCGCCTTCCTGAGCAAAGCAATCATTCTTGCCAACGGTGGAGGGGGAGCCTTGTACTGGCGCCACGATAACCCCGTACGCGCTACCGGGGATGGATATGCCTTAGCCTTCCATGCTGGCTGCCCGCTCCGGGATATGGAGTTTGTCCAGTTCATACCCGTAGGCTTAGCCGAACCCGGGAAACCTGCCTACCTCATTGCTCCTCCTTTGGCGGATATGGGAAGGGTGATCAATTCCACAGGGGAAGATATTCTGAAAAAATATCAGATCACCGAGAAACCGGTGGCGGTCCGTTCAAGGGATTCTTTTTCCTTGGCCGTCTTCAAAGAGGAAATGGAAGGAAGGGAGGTGTTTATCGACCTGAGGTCGCTATCGGAGAAGGATTGGCTTCAGGATAGCCTGGTCCGGTTACAGCGGGACATGTTGATGAAGTACCTCTCTGGTTCATTAAAACCTTTGCGGATATCTCCCATGTGCCATTTTTTTATGGGGGGGGTGGCGATAGACCAAAATGGGCGAACGGAGATTGCCGGCCTCTATGCCGCTGGTGAAATCGCCGGCGGGCTTCACGGGGCCAACCGGATGGGCGGGAATGCTTTGAGTGAAATCTTAGTTTTTGGATATCGCGCCGGGAAAGATGCGGGGGCGTGGGCCCTTGAACAGGATTGGGTAAAGGGCGCTTACGATTTGCTCAACGTACGCCTGGATTTTTTCCAGAAGGAATGGGTAACCTCAGCCGCCGGTTTGGCACCAAGATTGATTCGGAAAAAAATTGGGGAGATTCTCTGGAGAGAAGGGGGAATCTTGAGAGAAGAAAGTGGATTGTCTTCTTCTTTAGAGGCGTTGAAGAGAATAAGACAAGAAGATTTGCCTCGGACCAAAACCGAAAGCCCGAAGGAATTCCTCGAGAAGATGGAAGTAGAAAACGCTCTCCTTGTTGCCGAAATGATTCTTCACAGCGCATTGATGCGGGAAGAAAGCAGAGGCGCCCATTTCCGCAAAGATTTTTCCAACACTAATGACCAGAAATGGAAAGGAAACATTTTCTTGCGCAAAAGAGGGGAGGACATGCAGCTGGAGTTTCGGCCCCTCGGTCAAAAAATTTCTTGAAACCTATCTACTCCGTGTTAATATGAAAGGAATTTAAGGTTAAGGCATTATCAGCGAACATCTGCGCCAATCTGTGCCCCAAAAAATTTCAAAGCCCCCGTAGCTCAGGTGGATAGAGCAAGGGATTCCTAATCCCTGTGCCGGGTGTTCGAGTCACCCCGGGGGCACCAAGGAACTCAACCGGATATTCATTATTAGATATCGCTGGAAACAAGCCCAGGTTGTTTTACTTCCTCTGTCAACTGGTTAGTAATTTTCGAATTTGCCTAATGTCTATTTGGGGAAAATAAAGACCTTAATCGAGCGGCGGTAAAGGCCTTTTTGGAAAGGGGCAAAAACCAAGCGCGAACATCGGGTAGGAAAAAGCTGTACCAAATCTGTACACTCCGCCAAAGGAAAGGGAAGATTCCCAGCCTGGGCTTTGGTTCCAGATTCCCCAATAACTCCCGGATATTTCCGGCCAAATTCAGCCCAGAGAGAGAAAAATGGAACGAAAACTGCGTAAATCAAAAGGGAAAAGAGATGTTGACAGGTTTTCACCATTAGTCGTCATAAGTCTATTTTGGCAAACCGAAAGGAAGACTTTCTGAAAAAGCTACTTTTTTTCCTCATTATCTCAATCGGGACCACTGGCTGTGGCGGGTTCAACCTAAAGAGTTTTTCCCCCACTTACTCCCTCCCCTCGCAACCGTTGCCCGGTGCATCTGATCCTCAGCTTGATCGGCTGGAGTCGAACCGGGTCAAAAAAGAAACTATGGAACTAAATTTAGAGCTGGCCGGACCTGTGGAGACGTTCAACCCGGCAGAGGTTGGGGTTTGGAGAGAACCGGAGCACCTTTATTCCCTATCCTGTGAGCCTGAATTGTGTTGGGAACCTTGCCTGCTTTCCGAATCGCTCCTCATGGAATCCACCAGATTTGCCAAGGTGGAAGGTAGGCTTTCTCCATCTGATGGCTCGGCTGAAGAGGAAGGTATGGCGGCGGAAAAGAAACCTTGCCAAGTAGCCAGCAGGACAGCTAAATCCGAAGCCCACCTGGATCCTCCGGCTGAAAAGTCCCCGGAAAAAAATCTCGACGGTAAGGGCTCGGAAGAACTTCTTTCTCCAGCCAATAGCAGGGAGACGGAAGAGGACTTTTCCTGGGAACCACTGGAATCCCGGGGAAAAGACTCTTCATTATTGGCGTTCCCCTTAGGGGAGACAATCCCCAAACCACCCGCCGCAAGCCCGAGTCTCTCTTCGCCTGCCCTGGTAACCTTTCCTTCCCTGCTTAATAGTAAGGTGGGGGATTGCATCGGTTTTTTCCAAAAACAGGCTGATTCTTTCTTCATGAGATCACTGGGCCGGTCGACCACTTATGCGGATATGATGAAGAAAATCTTCCGGGAGAAGAACCTCCCAGAAGAACTCTTTTACCTGGCTCTGATTGAAAGCGGCTTTAACCCCAAAGCCTTCTCACGGGCCAAAGCCAGCGGCATCTGGCAGTTCATCGGGAAAACTGCCAAGCGTTTCGGCCTTAAGGTGGACAAATGGGTGGATGAACGGAGAGATCCTGAAAAGGCCACCCATGCCGCGGCGGAATACCTCAAAAGCCTTTATGGCATGTTCAACAACTGGGATCTGGCTACCGCAAGTTATAATGCCGGGGAAGGCAAAATCTTGAAGGCCATGAAGAAGGCCAACAGCCAGGATTTTTGGAAGATCTCCCAGCATCGCTTTCTGAAGAAGGAAACGAAAGAATACGTCCCCATGTTTCTGGCCGCGGTCACGATCGCCCAGGACCCTCAGAAGTACGGCTTCCAGGATATCGAATATTCTCCTCCCCTGGTTTATGAGAAAGTTACCGTTCCACCAGCCACCAGCCTGGTCATTATCGCGAAGGCGGCGGAGTCGGATCTTTCCGAAGTTAAAGCCCTCAATCCGGCGCTGAAAAAAGGAAAGACTCCACCCAATTCTTGTTTTGAAATCAAGCTTCCCCCGGGGAAAAAAGAGGTCTTCGAAAAAAATTTTCCAGTCCTCAGTAAAATGCCAATGAAAAGAAAGAAACACCGCGTTCGCCAAGGGGAAAATTTGGCAGGCATTGCCCAGAAGTATCAACTGGCACTCCAGAACCTCTGCGACTTGAACGACCTCTCCCCAAAGACCCGCATTAGACCCGGAACCATCCTTCTTCTCCCTCCCGCTTAGGAAGGCCAAGTATTTTGTAAATAGACATGGGTAACCCTGTCCCCTACCTTTACTGAAACAGGCAGCAAAAAAAATTTAAGTCATTATTGCTCTCAAACAATATTTGGCCCCCGGTTGGAAAAGGAGGGGCGGGGGAGAAGGGGAATCCTCTTTTAGATTTTTGAATAGCTGAAAAGGAAAGTTTAGAAGTAGAGGTAATTGACCTTACTTACTGCGCGGGAGACTACAAAGATTTTTAGATTATTGGAATGGGGGTCGCTGGGAAAAAGGAAAAAGCCCGGTCGCTTAGGATCGTAACCCAAAACGGATCCGACCATCACTTCCTTGTCTTTAAACGTTACCTCCACCTTCCGTCCAGTTATTTTTGCTCCATTGGGCAATGTTTTTTGCTCTTTGTAGGTTCGATTTCCCAGAAAATCCCGAACAAAAAATATGCCCTTCAAATCTTTGATCTGCACCTCTACAGGGCCAATTGAAACTGTTTGATCAACCGGGGTAATATGGAAAGAAGGCTTGTCGGGGAAAAAATTTTGGGTGTACCCTTGATAGTTCCACCGTTGAGAAATCGAGTGACGATTTTGATAGGTTCCATTTTTAAAGCCTCGCGCTAACAAAATATCAACGATTTAATATAATTATCGGCAAATCAAAAAAAAACTTAAATGGAGCTAAAGGGGACAGGAAATTTTTCTTCAAACCTATTTTAATTCTAGCCAGCTGTCCCAATCCCGTCAACGAAAATAGAAAGGGTACAATTTTACCATCTGCGCTACCTTGCGTCTTTGGCCTTAAGAACCCCTTTCCGCAACCAATTTCACTCTTTTCCCGTCTATCTCGACCGTGGTCTTGGAATAGGTGAACTTGCCGATAATCTTTCCCTCCCGGAAATGGATGATATCAAGCCCGCGCCTTCGCTCCGGCCTCCCTTCGAATCCTTTTTCGCTGGATGGCCAATCGAGCTGCCATTGATAAAGAACCTTTTGCTCGGCTTCATCGATAAATAAATCTTCGGCGCTGAATCGAAACCCCCCATGATTCTTAAACCAGGGTTCCCATGCCTGGCGCAGAGCCTTCTGGCCTTGGACCTTTCCCCCTGTCCAATTCTCAAATAATATGTCTTCATGAAAAAGGTCCATGACTCCATTTAGGTCATGTTCATCCCAGGCCTGATTCCATTTTTTTAAGGCGGCTTTGATCTCTTCCCTGAAAAGCATAATCCTACCCTCCTTTTCAACAACGTTAGTGATTTTACCCAATGATTTTAACCAAAAAGATTCCGATCATGGTGAGCGCTATGATTATTTTCCCTATGGCCCCCCCGAGAAAACCAACCAAAGTCCCCAGCCCAATTTTTAAGGAGGCAGGCAAATCCTGGCCATGCAATAATTCCAGCAGGAGCGCGCCGATGAAGGGGCCGATAAGGATTCCCAGGATTCCACCGCTAAATAGACCGATGATTCCCCCTAAAAAGGCACCGCTCATGCCCCACCGGCTGGCCCCGAATTTCTTCGCCCCCAGAATGGAGGCCAAATAATCCAGGATTTGGCTCAGAACAGTAAGGAGCAAAAGGATTACCAAAGTCCCCCAGGTTACAACTAAAAAATCTGTATACCAGGCATAGATGAAAGCGCCCAGGAGAATTAAGGGAGAGCCGGGAATAAAGGGAAGAACGGACCCGATAAGGCCAATGAGCATTAGGGCTATGGTTGCCATTATGATGATCGTGCTCATAATTATAGGATAACGGAAATTTTACCAGATATCAAATCGGCAGGATTTTTGAAAGTGAAATAAATAATTGGATGCCCTGGCTCAAACAACATCTTAATTTCAGAAGAATATATTTTAAAAGTGTGTTAAAAACTTAAAAATATTGATAAAAATAAAAGAAAGACAGGGAGGAGAAGGGAGGCCGCCCATGGACATAAGATACCTGAGAATAAACGGTGAACGCCTAAAAAATACATTAGAAAAAATGGCTGAAATCGGAAGGACCTCTGGAGGTGGGGTTCAGCGCTTGGCCCTGTCAGATGAAGATAAGCAAGCGAGAGATTTGTTCATAAAATGGCTGCGGGAAATCGAACTGGAAGTCACGATGGACGAAATGGGCAATATCTTTGGCCGGCGGCCTGGGAAGAACGCCAGCTTGCCCCCCGTAATGAGCGGTTCCCATATCGATTCCCAGCCTAAAGGAGGCCGTTTTGATGGAATTTTAGGCGTCATGGGAGCCCTGGAAGTCATGCGAACGATCCAGGAAAACAAAATTGAAACTACCAGGTCCATTATGGTCGTTAATTGGACGAACGAAGAAGGTTCCCGGTTTTCCCCGGCGATGGTGGGTTCTGGGGTTTGGGCAGGAAAATTGGAAAGAGATTGGGCGTATGCCCGCAAGGATTTTCATGGGAAAAAAATTGGAGAAGAACTGGAGAGGATTGGATATCGAGGCCAAGCACCGGCTAAACAGTGGCCAGTACATGCCTATTTTGAATTTCATATCGAACAAGGACCTATCTTGGAAAGAGTGGGCAAGAGAATCGGAGTTCCCCAGGGCATTGTAGGTATCAGTTGGTATGATGTTTTCGTAGAGGGGAAAGCGAACCAGGTCGGCCCAACTCCCATGGAAGGAAGGAATGATGCATTGGGCGCTGCGGCAGAGATGATCTTGCAGGTAGAATCCTTACCGGCCCAAATGGGAGGCAATATGGTCGCGACGGTCGGAGAAATCCACAACTATCCCAATTCCAGAAACATCATTCCCGGTCAAGTCCATTTTACCGTTGATCTCCGCTCTTGGGATGACCCATTGGCGGATCGGGCCGGGGAAGAATTGCACAACGGTTTCCGAAAAATCGCTACCAAAAGGGGCTGCCCTGCCCGGATCGAGAAGGTCTGGAAAGTAGAGCATACCCCATTTGATAAATCCCTGGTAAACCAAGTTGGGAAAATTGCCGAACAACTCGGCTATCCCAGTTATTCTTTGGTCAGCGGAGCCGGGCACGATGCCACCTACCTGAGTCAGGTAGCCCCAACCGCCATGATATTCGTTCCGAGTATCGGCGGGCGAAGTCATGTTGAAGTAGAAAATACGCGATGGGAAGACTGCGAAGCCGGAGGCAATGTTCTACTACACTGCATCCTTCAATCTGCCCTATAAGTAGTTCGGAGTAATAAGTTCGGAGTCCGGAGATTCTAATTTGGGGTTTTGAATTTGGGGCCCGGAGGGTTAAATTTTTTAAAACTCCCAACTCCGAACTGTTTGTTCCGCAATCCGAAATTGACAGGGGGCTGAGGAGGTGCTAATCTTTTTTTACCATGCACCCGAAAAAACTCTATATGAAAACATTCGGTTGCCAGATGAACGTTTACGACTCGGAACGTATTACCCATTTGCTGGCCGCGAGAAATTACCACCTGGTTGAGGATCCTTCCGAAGCGGATTTGATTTTTCTGAATACCTGTAGTGTCCGCGAGAAGCCGGAGCAGAAGGTCTATAGCGCTCTGGGCCGATTGCGGGAGCTTAAAAAAAAGAAATCGAAGCTGATCATTGGCATCGGCGGCTGCCTGGCCCAGCAAGAAGGGGAGACTTTTCTCCAACGTTTTCCCCACGTTGACTTTGTGGTGGGAACGAAAGAACTGAGCCGGATCGCTGAACTCCTTAATGACCTGGAAGCTTCCGGTAAACGAGGCTTGGCCGCGAATCTCAACGGCCGGGTGGATCCTTATGCTACGCTTCCCTTTTCTCCTCCTGCTTCCAAGGTTGTGGCTTTCGTCTCCATTATGCAGGGGTGCGATAACTTCTGTTCTTTTTGCATCGTTCCCTACGTCCGGGGCAGGGAGGTGAGTCGAGCCAGCCAAGAGATCTTAAAGGA
>JAURYC010000176.1 GCA_030654105.1 Deltaproteobacteria bacterium | reverse complement strand
TGCCGTTAATCATTCCTGTCGTAAATCTTCAAGATGTTTCATTGACCAACCTTACTGCTTTGTAGGTGGAGACAGCATTTGCTTCTTCCTGAAAGCGGTATGTAGATTGAACATTTTCATGGAAATAGTGGGGCCAGGGTCAGGCTTGCAATGTTGCAATTTGATTATTCCTCTTTCTTCTTTCTTGTCGACTTCAAAAGCAGGTAATCTATCAAGTCTTTAAGAATTTCCGGAGACAAATTACAGATTATTTGACAGCAATTCAGGGAAAAATCGCGAGACTGAGTTCATTTCAACCCGTTGAATGATATATTGCCGTCCTCCATTTCATCCAACCGCCCAATCCGGCCTAAGCGGCTGATAGATGGTGCAGATGTACTTGATTCGTCAATGCGGCTAATGGAAAATATATCCATTCATGACTTCGACCGTTTCGTTGATTATGATAAGGTATTTTCTTAAGGCATCGACCGACAAAAGAGGGGGGTAGCTCTTTTTATTTAAAAGGTTTGAAAAATTGACAAAAAATGATATGGAAAAGGATCGATATTTAGGTTGCCTGATTGACCTTGCTGTCGGGGATGCTTTGGGGATCACTTTGGGGGAGAAGGTTATTTTAGAAACCATGTCTGGGTTACACCTCTATGCAAGCAACCAGTTGGAAAGCCTGGCTAAGAAACTGGCCGAGGTGCTAAGTAGTCCTCTATCCTCGCCTCTTCAGAGCGAAATCATCGTGGTCCAGAGCAAGGGCATGGAGCGATGGGTTTGCATGGAGCTGGCCCGGCATCATGGGATTTGCGCCAATATCCGATTTCCTTTCCCCAACCACTTTGTGTACGGAATCTTTCGGGAAGTCGTTCCCGATGTTCAAGAGGAATCCCCCTTCGACCCTGAAATCATGACCTGGGAGGTCATGCAAATTCTCCCTTCCTGCCTTGGGAAAAAGGGCTTTGAAAGTTTGCAGGGCTACCTCCAGGGAAATCAGGCGAATCTCAAACGCTTTCAGCTTTCTTCGCGGATCGCCGACCTTTTTGATCAATACCTCATTTTCCGGCCGGAGATGATTTTAGGCTGGGACAAGGGGGCCGAAAGCCACTGGCAGGCGGTTCTCTGGCGGGAGTTGGTGAAGGGAAGTGAAAACAAGCACCGCGCGGCCCTCCAGAAGGCCTTTCTCGATGCAATTCATAAATCATCTGAGAAACTGAAAAGTATTCCGGAACGGGTGAGTGTCTTCGGGATATCGGCCCTTCCCCCGTTTCACATGCAGGTATTCGCGGCCATTTCCCGGTTTGTCGAGGTGAACCTCTTTCTCTTAAACCCGTGCCGGGAGTATTGGGGTGACATTGTCTCCGGACGGGAGATAAGGCGATTTACGGAACGGGAGAAAAAGAAAAAAACAGCTCCCGAAGAACTCCACCTCGAAAAAGGGAATAGTCTGCTGGCCTCGACAGGGGCTCTGGGCCGGGATTTCTTTGATTTGATTGCCGCCCTTGGCTCCGAGGAGCATGAGTTTTACGTGGATCCGGGAAATGACAGCCTCCTGAAGAGCATTCAATTCGACATTCTGAATCTCGTAGACAGGGGGCGGGGCGCGAATGAAAAGAAAAAGATCCCCGAAGGGGATACCTCTATTCAAGTCCATTCCTGCCACAGCCCCATGAGGGAAGTTGAGGTGCTTCAAGACCGCCTGCTATCTCTTTTTGAATCCGATCGGACGCTCCTCCCCAAGGACATCCTGATCATGACCCCCGACATCGAGACTTCTGCCCCTTATATCCAGGCGGTCTTCTCCCTCCCGGCGGGAGATCCAAGATGGATTCCTTTCAGCATCGCCGACCAGGGGGTCCGAAAGGAAAGCCAGCTGATCGATTCCTTCCTCGCCCTTCTCGACCTCCAGGGAAGCCGCATGGGGGCTTCTCTGGTCCTGACGGTTCTGGAATCCCCGGCGGTTCAAAGAAAGTTTTCCCTCGCCGGGACGGATCTGGAACTGATCCTTAGGTGGGTAAAAGATACCCGGATCCGCTGGGGGATTGATGGAGGGAGCAGGAAAGAACTTGGCCTTCCTGAATTTCCCGAAAATACCTGGCGCGCGGGTCTCAAGCGCATGCTTCTCGGCTATGCCTTGCCCGGGCAGGATGACAAGATGTTCATGGAGATCCTTCCCTATGACCTGATAGAAGGAGGCGATGCTGCGGTTCTCGGAAATTTCCTCGGGTTTATCGAGCGTCTTTTCGCTTCGATCAAGGAATTAGGTGAGCCCCGCACCCTTAAGGGATGGGGGGAATTTTTATCCGAGCTGCTCGATAGATTTTTCCTGCCCGATAAGGAAACGGAACGAGAAGCGTATGTGATCCGGCGGACTCTCAACGACCTTACCAGAAAACAGGAGCTTGCGGGCTTTCAAGAGAAAATCAGCCTGGAAGTAATCATGTCTTATCTGCGGTCCTGCCTGGAGCGGGAGGGCTTCGGATTTGGCTTCCTCACCGGTGGCATGACCTTCTGCGCCATGCTCCCCATGCGCAGCATCCCTTTTAAGGTCCTTTGCCTGTTAGGAATGAACGATGATGCCTACCCACGACAGACGAAATCTCTCGGGTTTGACCTTATTGCCAGAAACCCGAAGCCGGGCGACCGTTCCCGCCGCAAAGATGACCGTTATCTATTTTTGGAAGCCGTCCTTTCGGCCAGGGAACGGCTTCATATCAGCTACGTGGGTCAGAGCCTTCAAGATAACAGCCTTCGCCCGCCCTCAGTTTTGGTGAGTGAACTTCTGGATTATATCAATCAGGGTTATGAGCTCCAGGGCAAGGCGGTATTGGAGCAGGTTATTACCAAGCACCGCCTTCAGGCTTTCAGCCCGGAATATTTCAAACAAAACGAGAAACTTATCAGTTATTCGAAAGAAAATTATGAGGCTGCCCAATGCGCGGTGAATCAACACGGGGAACCGGTGCCGTTTATTCCCCAAGACCTTTCGGAGCCGTCGGAGGAATGGAAGACTGTTGATTTGGAGCAGTTCTGCCGCTTCTTCGCCAATCCGGCCAGATTTCTCCTGACGAAACGCCTGGGAATCCACCTGGATGAAGAAGGCGGGATCCTGGATGAGAACGAGCCTTTCGATCTAACGGGACTGGATCGATATCAACTCGAACAGGAACTCTTAAAAAAAGTTTTGCAGAAAAAAAGCCTAAAAGATTCCTTTTCATCGGTCAAGGCTTCCGGGCAGCTCCCCCACGGCGTACCCGGAGAATTGCTGTTTGCCCGGACCTGCACAGAGATCGATGCGTTTGTCCGCACCGTGGCCCCCTACCTTGAAAAAGGGCCCTTTGAGCCCCTGAGTGTAGATTTAAACCTTGAAGGATTCAGGCTCATGGGCCGGATAGGGAATATCTACCCCGGCGGTCTCATCCTTTACCGGTACGCCAATGTCAGAACTCAGGACCGTCTGACTTTATGGATTCATCTCCACATCCTCAACCTCATGGGCGCCAAAGGGTATCCCTCCCAAGGCGTCTTGATCTGCAAAGATAAAGCCTGCACATATCTGCCGGCTGAAGAAAGCGAAAAAATATTGAAGGACTTCCTAAAAATATACTGGCAGGGGTTGATCAAGCCGCTCCATTTTTTCCCCCGATCTTCCTGGGCTTACGCGGAGGCCATGGAGAAACACGGAGATCAGGAGAAAGCCATGGCGGCTGCCCGCAGGAATTGGGAGAGCGATTTTGGCCCGGCCGAGCGCGGAGATCCCTACCTTCGGCTCTGTTTCGGCAAGGCCTACCCGCTGGATGAGGAATTTGAGAACCTAACTATGGAGATTCTCGGGCCAATCATAAAGTCCGAGTCGAAGATTTGATTTCGAGGGGAAAAAGGGAGATCCGGTAGATGGCCGGGAAGCAGGGCAGAAAAAACGCGATAACAAGCTTCGACCTCTTAGAGAGCCCGCTAATAGGGACCAACCTTATCGAGGCCAGCGCCGGGACAGGAAAGACCTATACCATTTCCGGATTGTTTCTGCGCCTGATCCTGGAAAAGGGGTTTTCGGTAAATGATATCCTGGTCGTCACCTACACGGTCGCCGCTACGGAGGAGCTGCGGGATCGTATCCGCAAAAAACTCCGGGAGGCTATGGAGGCCTTTATTTCTGGCCATAGCCCTGATGAATTTCTGAACGGCCTGGTGCAGAAAATCCCGGATGCGCAAGAAGCCATCCAGCTTTTACAGGGTGCGCTCCACGATTTTGATGAGGCCCCCATTTTTACGATCCACGGTTTCTGTCAGCGGACGCTCCACGAGAGCGCTTTCGAGAGCGGAAGCCTTTTCGATACCGAGTTGATTCCGGACCAGGAGCGCCTCAAGGAAGAAATCGTCCGGGATTTCTGGCGGCGGCATTTTTACGACGCCCCTTGGGAGTTTGTCGGTTATGCCCAGAGCAAGAAGGTAAGCCCTAAAAACTTTTTGGAGTTGCTAAGAAAAGGGACCGCCCACTTAGACTCGCAGATTATTCCTAAAATCGAGTCGGCAAAACTGAATTCCCTGGAGGCTTTTCGCCAGGATGTGCAAAGGCTGAAGAAAGAATGGCAAAAGGCGAGAGAGGAGGTCCTGGAAAAAATCAGTGACCCTGCCCTGAAATACTATACCAATCCGCAAAAGCATATTGAAGCCATGGATGATTATGTGGGGCATGGGGCTGGCCTCCCGCTTTTCAAGGGTTATGAAAAATTTACCTCCTCCAAGCTTGTGGAAAGTACGAAAAAAAACTGTAAAACACCTAAGCATCCCTTCTTCGACCTCTGTGAGGATTTTCAGGAGAAAGCCAAGGCCCTCACTTCCGAGATGGACCGGCAAATCCTTTTCCTCAAAAGGGAGCTTTTCCGTTACCTTAAGAAGGAGCTTCCAGCCCGAAAAGAGCGGCAAAACATTCAGTCTTTTGACGACCTGCTCATCCGGCTTCGAGATGCCCTTGAAAAAACGGGGGGAGACGACCTGGCGAAAGCGATCCAGACGAGGTACCGGGCTGCCCTTATTGATGAGTTTCAGGACACGGATCCGATCCAGTATGCCATCTTCAAAAGCGTCTTCGGGGGCGAAGAAAGCATCCTCTTCCTGATCGGAGACCCCAAACAGGCTATCTACAGTTTTCGCGGGGCCGACCTTTTCGCCTATATGAGAGCCGCCGGGCATGTGAATTCCCGCTACACCCTCACGAAAAACTGGCGATCCGAGTCGGGATTGATTACGGGCGTCAATACAATCTTTTCCAATAGGGAGAATCCCTTTATTTATGAGGCCATTCCGTTTGAACCGTCTACCTCGAAAGAGCGCAAGGAACAGGAGTTTCTGAGAATCGACGGAAAATCAGAGCCGCCTTTCCATTTCTGGTTCGTCGATGCTCGCCAGGTGGCAGAATCGGGCAAGCCCATCACCAAAGGGCTGGCCAGGGAACTGATTCCCGCTGCGACAGCCGGCGAGATTTACAGACTCATCGATCTCGGTAAGAAGGGAAAAGCACTTATCGGGAATAACCCCTTGCGGGAAGCCGATATCGCGGTCTTAGTGCGGACAAATAATGAAGCCCGACTCGTCCAGGAAGCCCTAACCGACCTCGGGATTCCGAGCGTCCTCCACAGCATGGGGAACCTTTTCGATACGGATGAAGCCGTGGAGATGACCAGGGTCCTGGCGGCCGTGGCAGAGCCGAATCATGAACAGATGCTGAGGGTTGCCCTGGCAACCGATATGTTGGGGGTCGGCGGGGAAGATCTCGAACGGCTGATGCGGGATGAAACCGGATGGGAAGATTGGCTGGTCAGGTTTCGAGAATATTATGAAATGTGGGAGAGACATGGTTTCATCCGGATGTTCCGGTATTTCCTGTTGCGAGAGAAGGTCCGGACCCGCCTTCTTTCTTTCCCCGACGGGGAAAGGCGCCTCACCAACATGCTGCACCTTTCGGAGGTGCTCCATCAGGAATCTACCGAAAGAAAGCTGGGCATGGTCGGCCTTCTGAAGTGGCTCAGACAGCAGCGGGACCCGGATTCCCCCCGCCTTGAAGAGCACCAGCTCCGTCTGGAAAGCGATGCCAATGCCGTCAAGATCGTTACTATCCATAAAAGCAAGGGACTTGAGTACCCCATTGTCTTTTGTCCGTTTAACTGGGGCGGTTCTCAAATCGGGGAGAATGAAGAGTTCCTGTTTCACGACGGCGATGATGACTGGAGGCTCAACCTTGTGCTTAATCCGCAGGACAATCCAAACCGGGTGTTCGCGGAAAAAGAAATTCTGGCCGAAAATCTGAGGCTCCTCTATGTATCGCTCACGAGGGCCAAAAACCGCTGCTACCTGGTCTGGGGTCGGTTCAATGAGGCCGGGACCTCGGCTCTCGCTTATCTTTTGCATCCACCGGATGGAAAGTCGGAAAACATTGTCGAAGCAACAGGGGAGAAGTTTGAAGGACTGACCGATGCCGACATCCACCGGGAACTCACGGCTCTGACCCGGAAAGCGAAAGGGGCGATCCAGCTTTCTGATATGCCGATGGCCCCAGGGAAGGAACAACTACCCCCACCGGAAGGGAAAGGGGAACTGGTTTTCCAGGAATTCTCCGGCTCCATAAGACGCGATTGGCAGATTGCCAGCTTTTCGCTTCTCCTGTCAGGCCGTCAGAAGGAAGCCGAAAGATCGATTCCCGCTGCCATTGACCTCCCGGACTATGACCAGGAAATCAATGCGGAAGAAACAATCCCGGTACAAGAGCCGAAAGGGATTTTTGCTTTCCCCAAGGGGGCCAGACCCGGAACCCTTCTGCACGACATCTTTGAGCACATCGATTTTGCCGAAAAGGATTTATCCTCCATAAAAACCATTGTGACTGGAAAGCTTAAGGAATATGGCTTTGAAAGCCATTGGCAGGAGACGGTCTGCGAAATGGTTCAGAAAGTTCTCGCAGCTCCCCTGCAGATGGAAAAGAATGGCCTGACCCTATCATGCATCGAGATGAAGGACCGGTTGACCGAGCTTGAATTTTACTTCCCCCTTCAACCTATCACCCCCAAAAAACTGAAGAAGGTTTTTGCCGAACATGCCGGGCCGGAGATCGCCGATAGGTTTCCCCAACAGATCGAGAATCTGAATTTTGTACCTGCCCAGGGTTTCATGAAGGGGTTCATGGACCTCGTTTTTCAATGGGGGGGACGCTTTTTTCTGGCGGACTGGAAGTCAAATTATTTAGGGAGCCGTGTGGAAGATTATGGACACCGGGCGCTGTTGAAGGAGATGGAGGAGAACTTCTATTTTCTCCAGTACCATCTTTATACCCTGGCACTCCACCAATACCTGAAGAAGCGGCTCCCCGATTATGCCTATGAAAAACACTTTGGCGGGGTATTTTATATCTTTCTACGGGGGGTAAGCCCGGAAAGCGGTCCGGAATTCGGGATTTACCGGGACTTGCCGCGAAAAGAATTGATCGATGCGCTTAGCTCTGAGTTGATTACCCAACCTTTATTTTAATTGGACGCAGATGAACGCGGAAAAGGCAAAATTTGCCACAGAGCACACAGAGAACGCAGAGATAGATATTTTCAAAAAAACTTATTATGTGTCTTTATTCGTTTTCATCCATGTGCCAAAACGTTTTCTTGTTTTAAAGATTTTGCTATAGCTCCGTGATCTCTGTGTTATTAACGTTCAACTCCTTAAATTCTCGTGAAGATTTTTCTAATGAATTTTATCTGTATTTATCAGTGATTATCCATGGCCCACATTGTATTTGGCTAATATCTCGGTGATCTCTGTGCCCTCTGTGGCTAATAAGCTTTTTGATTGAGATCAATAAATGATCGACCGACTCTACCAGCAAGGCAAATTATCCGAGCTGGATGTCCAGTTCGGACGCTTCATGGCGGATCTTTCCGGCGGAGAAAATCCTGAATTGTTTCTCGCCGCCGCTTTGGCCAGCCATTATCGGGGGGAGGGAAATATCTGTTTTGACCTCTCGTCCCTGGCAGGAAAACCATTGCCGGATGGTGGAAACGGAGCCTTGGAGTTCCCGAAGCTTGAGAAATGGCGGAGTGTATTGGAAGCGGCTCCTGTGGTGGGGAGACCCGGTGACTACCGGCCCCTCATTCTTGATGGGTCGCGATTGTATCTCTACCGCTACTGGGATTATGAGAGAAAGTTAACCGATATTCTGAGGGCGCGAACAAGGGGAGAGTGGGAAAAGGTCGATGAACAGATCCTGCAGGATGGACTTGCCCGACTTTTTCCGGCGAATGGGCAGGGAGAATCAGACTGGCAGAAAGTCGCTGCCTTTACCTCCGTCATGAAGAGATTTTGCGTGATCTCCGGGGGGCCCGGAACAGGGAAGACTTTTACGGTAGCCAAAATACTGGCTCTTCTCCGGGAACAGCCGGGAGCGGAAGGGTTACGGATTGCCCTAACCGCACCCACGGGAAAAGCCGCCGCGCGCTTGCAGGAGGCGATTAAAGATTCCAAGGAGAAGCTGAATTGTCCCGAAGGCGTTAAACGACTGATACCCGAGGAAGCTTCCACCATCCACCGGCTGCTGAAGAGCATTCCTGACTCCCCTTATTTCCGCCATAATGCGGAGAACCCGCTTCCCGCTGATGTCGTGGTCATCGATGAAGCCTCCATGATCGATCTTGCCCTCCTCTCCAAACTCGCCCAGGCCGTCTCGCCCTCGGCCCGTCTGATCCTTCTGGGGGATAAAGACCAGTTGGCGTCGGTGGAGGCAGGAGCCATCCTGGGGGATATCTGCGACAC
>JAURYC010000175.1 GCA_030654105.1 Deltaproteobacteria bacterium | reverse complement strand
CCCGCCGCAAATATCCTGATAGATGGGGTTATGGCGATGCGTGATGGCCTTTACCCGCATTACCGGGTTCTTGGCCGAACGGATGGCATAGCCGGTAAACTCACCGAAGGGCCCTTCTTCTTCTCGCACATAGGGTTCGATTTCACCTTCGAGGATGATTTCAGCTCCGGCAGGAACTAATAAGTCCACAGTTTTACACCGGACTATTTCCAGAGGGCTTCCCTTGAGACCGCCGATAATCCCTATTTCGTTTTCATGATAAGGCCCGATGGCCAAAGCGCCGATCGCCCAGGCCGGGTGATTGCCGATGGATACGGCAACTTCCAGGGGCTTTTCCCGCTCCTCCATTTTGGAATAAATGGCATTGAGGTGTTTCCCCACGGTCATGAAGATTCCCAGGCGGTTCTTCCCCTTGACCATCAGGCGGTTGTAGCTGAGGTTGCAATCTCCCGTGTCAGGATCTTTGGCCAAGACAATTCCCGCTGTAATGTAAGGCCCCCCATCGGTGTTGTGGTAAATCATGGCTGGAAGTTTTTTTAGGTCAACTTCCATGTCCTGAATGACGACCTCTTGTACGGGAGCCCTGGAAACTTCGACCGGAGGGATGGGGTATTGATAGGCCTGGGCGACCCTTTGGTTTAATTCACGTTTGGAAACTCCAAGGGCCCTGGCCACTCGACCCCGATCGGCATAGCAGTTGGCGACGACGGACATGGTGTGGCCTCTCACCTTTTCAAACCAGAGGAGGGGAACCTGCCGGGCCTGCTCCAGTTTAGTGACAATGGCAGAAACTTCGTACTGGGTATCAACTTCTTTGTTTATGCGAATGAACCCTCCTTCTTTGGTCTCTTCCATTTCCTTCAAAAAACCCCTGAAATCTTCCCCCATTTCTTCTTCTCCCTTTAATCAGCTACTCAGAGCAAGTAGGCTTTTCCCCCTTCATTTAAAAAATATCCTGAATTTTTTTTGCCCCATCTTAGGGCATAGACTCCTGCCCCTCAGCTATCCGGATGGAAATAATGGATTTCCAGAAGCAAGCAGCCTCCTTTGCTGCTGAAGGGTCCATGGGGAGCATGGGGGGGGCGGCAGGCATAAGTCATAGGACCAAAAGTTTTTCCCCCAACGGTTAAATCTCCCGAGACCTGAAAAACTTCTTCCCAATAATCATGTTCAAATGGTTCAGTTGTAAAGGCCCCCGGTTTAAACCGAAGCAAGCGGGTGCGAGATCCCTTCCTTTTTTTCTCATCCAGGTAACCCGTGATAATTTTTTGCTCGATTCCTTGAGGATAACCCGCGGGAATCTCCCAACCGGACGAAAGGTCTAAGGTAAAGAATTCCAGATGCTCCTTTAACATCATAAGCCTCCTTGTAACAGTTTAGCCCTTTGAAAAATTTGGTTAAACTTCAATGCCCAATGGAAAAGTAAATTTAATAGGACGCAGATTTACGCAGATAACCGCAGATAATTATTTTTTTAGTTTATCCTGATAATCTGTGTACATCCGTGTCCAAAAAGGAATTTTCTATATAATCAAATTGAAAATTTCAAAATGCTTAGGGTTTTCAGAAAAATTTGCATTTTTCAATTGGCAATTTGCATTTTTCAATGAAATTTAGCGGTTCTTTTCAAAACGCTAAATTGATACAAAGTATTATATATTGGATATAAAAAATCAAGTCAACCCTTTTGGAGATAGATAGAGAAAAATTTCTTGTTAAAATATTTATTTTTATATATGGTTTAAACATGAAATCTTGAAAGCAGGAGGAACGATAGATGAAAGCATATTTTGAGAAAATGGTTGATTTCGGTAAACCCTTAACCGAAAAACAAATTAAGAGTACAGAAGAAAGTGTCAAACAGATCAGAGAGGTTGAAAAAAAGATTACTGAGGCTGTGGAGAAAGTGAAAAAGGCGGGAATTTCCACAGAAGAAATTAATAAAAGGGGGGAAATGACCGTCTACCAGAGGCTGGAATATTTGTTGGACCCGGGAACCTGGTGCCCCTTGCACACCCTCTTTGACCCCATGGATGAGGAATCAGGGACAACTGGCGTGGTCGATGGACTGGGTAAGATCAGCGGAAAATGGGCAGTGGTCATCGGTTTTGACAATAAAGTAATGGCGGGGGCCTGGATTGCCGGTCAGGCAGAAAATATTTTGCGGGTTACCGACATGGCCAAGAACCTCTATCTACCTCTGGTTTGGTTAGTGAATTGCAGTGGGGTGAAGCTCCCCGAACAGGAGAAGGTATACGCCAACCGGAGGGGAAGCGGGACCACCTTCTTCCGGCATGCTGAACTTGAGCAATTGGGGATTCCAGTTCTTGCCGGAATTTATGGGACCAACCCGGCAGGGGGGGGATACCAAGGGATCAGCCCCACCATCCTTTTGGCCCATAAGAATTGCAATATCGCCGTCGGGGGAGGCGGCATTGTCAGCGGGATGAGTCCCAAAGGGTTTTTTGACGAGGAAGGGGCCGAGATGATTATTGACGCCACAAGAAAGTTTAAGAGCGTTCCTCCTGGACGGGTGGAGATTCATTACGACTCCACTGGTTTCTTCCGGGCTGTCTTTGAAACGGAAGAAGGGGTTTTGGATGCTCTGAAAGAATACATGAAGTACCTCCCTGCCTATCATCCCAAGTTTTTCAGGGTGGCCGAGCCCAAAGAACCTAAGTTTTCAGCCGCAGAGATCGACCGGCTGGTTCCCTTCAATCAAAAGCTGGCTTACAATTTTGAAGAGGTTCTTGCCCGGCTGACGGATAACAGTGAACACATGGAGTTCCGACCTGATTATGGCCCGGAGGTCTACACCGGCCTGGCAAAAGTTGATGGCTTTGCGGTCGGGATTATTGGCAATCGGCAGGGATTCTTGCCCAAGGGATACCCTGAATATGCTCCCTACCCCGGCGTCGGCGGAAAGTTTTATCGGCAAGGGCTGATCAAGTTGAATGAGTTCGTCACGCAGTGCGGCAGAGACCGGCTGCCCATCATTTGGTTTCAGGATACATCCGGCATCGATGTAGGAGACATAGCCGAAAAAGCTGAGCTCCTGGGGTTGGGGCAGTCCTTGATTTACTCCATCGAGCAGACGAATATGCCGATGATGTGCGTGGTTCTAAGAAAAGGAACGGCCGCTGCTCATTACATTATGGGCGGGCCCCAAGCGAATAATAATAACATTTTTACTTTAGGAACCCCTACGACAGAAATTTATGTAATGCACGGGGAAACAGCCGCGGTGGCCTCTTTTGCCAGAAGATTGGTTAAGGAAAAAGACGCAGGTCGCCCCTTAAAGCCCACCATTGAAAAGATGAATATCCTGGCCCAGGAGTATCATGATAAATCGCGGCCCCTTTACTGTGCCCAAACAGGATTTGTCGATGAAATCGTCTCCTTTGCCGATATGCGGAAGTATATGGTAGCCTTTGCCGGCTCCGCTTATCAAAACCCCAGATCGATCTGCCCCCACAACCACATGATGCTCCCGAGACTGATCAAGGGATAAGGAGAAAGGGGAAAAACATCAGATCCATCTATACGAAAAGCTTAAAATTAGC
>JAURYC010000174.1 GCA_030654105.1 Deltaproteobacteria bacterium | reverse complement strand
ATTGATGATCTCGTAAAAAGTCGGCAGAAGAGTCATTGCGAGCGAAAGCGAAGCAATCTCGTTTTTATAAGTCCTTGAAAATACGGGATTGCTTCGTCGTCCCGCATTGGCGGAACTCCTCGCAATGACGAAAACGGGACTTTTTACGACTCCATCAGAGTTAGAATTTCACCTAACAGACGATGTCTGATTGATTCCAATTCCCCATTTCACCTATGAGTCTTCACTCTGTGATAACGGCTGGCACCACCGGAGTTAGATAATCCAGTGGCTGAAGGGGAAAAGGATGCATGAGCCATACGTGCCCAGAACACCAGGGCTTCCCAGCGATTAAAATATCTACCTTCAAGCGACTGGTCCTGCGGGAAAAGGAATGGAGATAGATCAAATCCCCCCATTCCCTTCTTGCAGAGGATGGGGGGATTTTGCGGAGGGGATTGCTGTCTCTTATACCACTAGAGGGATTAGTAATTTTTCACCAGATATTCAAAGCTCTTCTGTAAATTATTCGCACAATCCGTAAAGGTGTCAGGCTGGGTCAGTTCGATCGCCGCATAGCGAATCTTATTCTTGGTCAGGATCGAAAAAACGGTATTAAAATCCAACTCATTCTCCGCCAAGATCGGCAGCACTTTGTGTTCACTCGAAGAGGCTTTTATATGGATATAAGGCATCCGGCTGGCATATTTTTCCATAAAAGCCTTGGCTTCTTCTGGCTTTGTATAAACTCGGGAGGTAGCAAAAAAGTTTGCTGTGTCACACTGGAGGAACATATTGGAGTTCACATTGGCAAAAAACTCCGACAGCCCAAACCCGGTAACCCCGTCTCCCTTGAGCGCTTCAAAAGCATTCTCAACAACATATTTAATGCCAGCCGTCCGGGCCATATTCGCTGCCTTATTCGCCACCTGAACGGCTTTATATAATTCGGAAAGAGTCCAGGTTTTCTTTTTGGGGTCGTTTGCAAACTCAGGTCCAGCTGCCAGAGTGCGGATGGTCCGGGGCCCCTCGAATACAGCCGCATTCGCCAACCCCCGGGTAAAGATCTCCCAGTACTTGGGATCCAGAAGGCCTAACTGCAGAGCGTAGCCGATCTCGATGTTTTTGGATTTGGCATAGGCCGCAAGCTGCTTGCATTCGTCCAGGGTAAGGGATGCGCTTGGATCCCGAATCTCAACCCAGGCACATCCCAGCTCACTGGCCAAGTCGACCAACTTTTTCTTGTTTTCCAAAGAAACCGGAAGGGGTTTCAGGAAGTTCGTCGTGGTAAATCCGTGCTTAATTTCTGGATATTTCTTTAGGACAATTTTCTCGGCTGCGAGAACGCTGCCGGTCAGAAAAGCTGCTAGCGAAATAACCGTCATAAACGCTACCAAAAATCTTGTTTTCATCGTTCTTACCCCCTTTGCTGAAAAAATTTTAGGATTACCTTTGATGATCTCGTAAAAAATACTTCCTGCCCTTTCAGGATGCACCGATCATTACACTTCTCTTTGATAGGAACTCTCTTTTGGGTATCGTGAGTATACTGGGAAGGCACCCCCAAAGGGACAGTGGAATTCCCTTGGAAGGTTCAGTTGCCCATCTTTGGATAACCCGTTCTCTCATCATTTGCTCCAGATGCTTAAGATCACTTGACCGCATTTTTCAGGCTTTTACCGGCGGTGAATTTCGGAACCTTCTTGGCCGGAATCTTGATCTCTTTGCCGGTCTGAGGGTTCCGGCCCACACGAGCTTTCCGTTTGCTTACCCTGAATGTCCCAAAGCCCACCAGAGTTAAAGCTTGCCCTTTCTTCAGACCTTTCGTAATCGTGCCAAATACGCAGGAGACGGCATCTTCCGCCTTTCTCTTGCTTCCAACCACTTTAGCTACTTCAGCCACCAAATCCGCCTTGTTCATCCTTTTTCACCTCCTTTTTTCTCTGCTGAAACGGGAGCAAAATATAAAAAAACGCAGGATCCTCTTGGAGGTCCTACATCAACATCTTCTCAACGCACCACCTTTTCATCATACGCCCAAGAAGGCTAAAGGTTAGTTGGGATTTTTGAGCGAGGGAAACTTAACAAATTGAATAATAGCAAGGTTGAAAATGTTGTCAAGTGGATTCTTGTTTTTAAATCGATGTCAAATTTCTAACACAATCATGGCCCAGAACCATGGGAAGACACCATATTTTGTGGGTGGTACTGGCACCTCAAAACTGCGTCTTTCTTGCCAAAAAAGGAACCCATTCCCAAGGGCGCTCTGATGCAGATATCGTTTGGAAATCGAAACTTCTTGACTCTTCGAGAACGCCAGTTTCATAGCAGAAAACGAAATCTGATTAGATATGGCTAAGCTGCCTACTGAGCGTGTCAAATGACAACCAATGGCGATGATTGCTTAAGGGAAACGACCTTTTATCTTCCCGCGACATTCAAGAAACTGGTCTTCTTCTTTAGAGTCCTCAAGCTAAGGTAAACAATCATACCACCCAAAAAAAAGGCAACCCACATCGGGTCCAATTCTAATTCTCCTTCAGCAAAGAAGTCCCCAATTATTTCAAGGAATGTAAACGAAACAATGACCGCAAATAATCCTGAATATTCTCTCTTGAGAACATTTCTTAAAGAAAAGGGCAGAACATTCGGAACCCAATTTCGCGGCCTTGGGAAAAATGCTGGGGTTTGGTTGGCCCATTTTTCATATTTTTCGGCGAATTTTCTCCTCAAAAACTCCTCCTCCGCAAACATGATCCGTTCATAGTATAGCCAAAAAACAAGAATAAAGATCACACTTATGAGCCATACACGGGGAAACATTGATATACCAAGCCAACAAAAGAAGTTTCCCAAATAGAGAGGATGTCTGACAATGGAATACATTCCCGTAGTATTCAAACTCTCAGCTTCTTGGCTGCGAGTATTTCTTTCCGATGTTCCTTTTGGGGCATGGCCGATTGTATAGCTGCGAATGACCAAACCAAAAAAAGAAATTGATAAACAAATAAATTCCCATATCCGGTCCCAATAGTGACTATTCCCTGGGTATTCGAAGTTTTCCATACCAGTTAAAATAATTCCGGCAAGCAATAACGGTAAGTAACTCCGCCATCTGAATAACCAATTTCCAACTCTCTCAAATTCTTCTTTCAATGCCATTTTATCTCCCCGACTTTCTCCCTAAAACATTGGGCAGGGTTTTCTCTTGGTTCCAAACGCTTATTACAATAAATAATAGGACGATAAGATTGAAAATTCAATGGTTTATCCTATTCAAAATTTCGAGATTAGAAATGTGAAGATACCTTGCCATGATAAACACCTGTCTCAGAAGGGCGGCATAGTGCAAAGTTGCGCTTGAACCATCATTATCTTTCTGTCCCCGAATGGAGATTTCATTTTACCTCCTTTAGAGATTAG
>JAURYC010000173.1 GCA_030654105.1 Deltaproteobacteria bacterium | reverse complement strand
ACCAGGTTAAAGACCCACTGCTTCTCTGGATGAACGATCCTTCCCACGAAAAATATCGCCAAGTGACCTCGTTGACCTCCAAAGATCTGGGGGGAACAAAACCATAGGGTTCAGGGAGTCCAGGGTCCCAGAATCCAAATGAAAAGAGATGCCCAAGAAACAAATTTAAAAGATTGATGGTTTCTTAAGAAAATTGATCTTCCACGAAACCCTTGAACCCTTGAATCTTCGAATCCTTGACCACTAAGAAACGGAGAAAAAATCAACATGAGGGCGGTGATCCAAAGAGTAATTCGGGCGCAAGTCCGAGTCGAAGGAAAAATTATTAGTGAAATCGGCCCAGGTCTCCTTATCCTCCTCGGGGTGGGTAAGGGAGATACCGCTGCCCAAGGCGACTCCCTTCTGGATAAAATCATTCATTTGCGCATCTTCGAAGATGAGGCAGGAAAGATGAATTTATCCCTCTTGGATTGTGGAGGAGAATTGATGATCATATCTCAGTTTACCCTCTACGCCGATTGTCGCCAAGGGCGCCGGCCTTCTTTTACCGAAGCCAGTTCGCCCGAGCTGGCAAATTCCTTATACGGCTCTTTCGTCGAGCAGGCCAAGCGCAAAGGGATTCGAGTGGCCACGGGGATTTTTCAAACCCGGATGGAAGTAGAACTGGTAAACTCGGGGCCGGTTACAATCTTACTGGACAATGCAAAAAATTTTTGCTAAAAAGATGGAAACAATAAAAGTGCTGGGGGATTGTAACCCACCTTTCGGCACGCATATGACTTCCCTAAATTCTTAATAGACAAGGAGGAATATTCCGATGATCGACTTTACTCCGAGCGAGGAACAAAAAGCATTGCAAAATTTGGCCCGGGAATTTGCGCAGAAGGAAATAGCCCCGGTGGCGTTACCGTATGATAAAGAACCGGTTTTTCCGGAGGAGATTATTAAAAAAGCTCATGCGGCCGGCTTGATGAATCTCACCTGCCCGAAGGAATATGGCGGGCAAGGATTAGGGCTGGTAACTTCATCCCTGATTACCGAAGAAATGAATGTGGCCTGCGTGGCTATATCCGGAATGATCGGGATTAATTCCCTGGCCTGTGGACCCATCCTCATTGCCGGTACAGAGGAACAAAAGCGGCGCTTTCTTCTCCCTTTGAACCAGACCGGCAAAACCGCGTCTTTTGGTCTAACCGAAAGGGAAGCGGGGTCGGATGCCGGAGGTGTAAAGACTCGGGGGAAACTGGAAGGCGACCACTATGTACTCAACGGCCAGAAATGCTTCATCACCAATTCCAGCTATGCAGCTCTTTATACCGTTTTTGCCACCAGCGATCCTTCCAGGGGGACCAAAGGCATCTGTGGGTTTATCGTCCCCCGCGAATCCCCCGGTCTCTCCATCGGGAAGGTGGAAGACAAAATGGGGCAACGAGCTCTGAACGTAGCCGAGGTCAATCTGGAAAATGTGATCGTTCCCCGGGAGAACCTCTTAGGCAAGGAAGGGGAAGGGTTCAAAATAGCCATGGAAACCCTGGATGAAGGACGGGTGAACATCGCCACTTGCGGCGTAGGCCTGGCCCGGGCCGCATTCGAGGCGGCCTTGGAGTATGCCAAGAAGCGGGTGCAATTTGGCAAACCCATTGGGACTTTTCAAGCTCTGAATTTTATGCTGGCGGATATGGCGGTCGCCGTCGATGCCGCCCGCCTCCTCACTTGGTGCGCTGGGTCGATGGCTGACCAGGGAAAACGTTTTAGCCGAGAAGCCGCCCAAGCAAAATTCTATGCCACGGATGTGGCGATGCGCGTGACCACCGACGCCGTGCAGATTTACGGCGGATATGGGTATACGAAAGATTATGCCGTGGAAAAATACATGCGCGACGCCAAGCTCACGCAGATTTATGAAGGAACCAACCAAGTCAACCGGATCGTGGCCGGCGGCGCCCTCATGCGTGGATAAGGGGAGAGAGGATTGCCAACATTATGAAAACCCCTGAACAGTACATCGCCAGCTTGAGAAAATTGAATTTGGAGGTCTATCTTTTAGGGGAAAGGGTAAAGGATCCCGTTGACCACCCCATGATTCGCCCTTCCCTGAATTCTGTGGTCATGACCTTTCAGCTGGTTCAAGAAGGAGAATATAAGAATCTAATGACGACCTCTTCTCATTTGAGCGGCAAAACTGTCAACCGCTTTACCGCCATTCACCAGAGCGCTCAAGATTTGGTCAACAAAGTAAAAATGCAACGCCTGTTGGGACAGAAGACAGCCTCCTGTTTCCAGCGCTGTGTGGGTATGGACGGCATGAATGCGCTCTATAGCACCACCTTTGAAACGGATAAGAAATATAAGACAACCTACCATTCTCGTTTTAAAGATTTCCTGCAACGTATCCAGGAAGAAGATTTAGTCGTGGATGGGGCCATGACGGATGTGAAAGGAGATCGAAGCCTGCGTCCCGTCCAGCAGGCGGATCCCGATCTCTACCTGCGCGTGGTAGAGAGGAAGAAAGATGGGATCGTGGTCCGCGGAGCCAAAGCTCACCAGACCGGTATGGTAAATTCGCACGAGGTCATCGTGATGCCTACCATGGCTCTGCGGGAAGAAGAAAAAGATTATGCCGTTTCCTTTGCGGTTTCCACGGACACGCCGGGTCTATTTTTTATCTACGGCCGGCAATCTTGCGACACCCGCAAGCTTGAAGGAAGTTCCATTGATGTAGGCAACCATCAATACGGCGGGCACGAAGTCCTGGCCATTTTCGATAACGTCTTCGTACCCTGGGAAAGGGTGTTTCTCTGCGGGGAAACGGATTTCGTCGGCGCCCTCGTGGAGCGGTTTGCCGGCTATCATCGCCAGAGTTACGGAGGATGCAAAGTTGGCGTCGGCGATGTCTTGATCGGGGCCGCTTCTCTGGCTGCCGATTTTAACGGCACGGCCAAGGCCTCGCACATCGCCGACAAAATCATCGAAATGGTTCACCTGAATGAGACCCTTTATTCCTGTGGCCTGGCTTGCTCTTCCGAAGGTCACCCTACTGCCGCGGGCAATTACGAAATTGACATGCTCTTGGCGAACGTCTGTAAACAAAACGTCACCCGTTTTCCCTATGAGATTGCCAGGCTGGCTGAAGATATTGCGGGAGGATTGATGGTGACCATGCCTTCGGAAAAAGACTTACGCCATGAACGAACGGGCCCCTATATCCAAAAATACCTCCAAGGAGTGGCCGCGGTCCCGACCGAACACCGCATGCGCATTCTGCGCCTGATCGAGAACATCACCTTGGGCACGGCGGCAGTAGGCTATCGGACCGAGTCGATGCATGGGGCAGGTCCGCCGCAAGCCCAACGCATCATGATCCGCCGTCAGGCCGACCTGGAGTTCAAAAAAAATCTGGCCAGGAACATTGCCGGAATACCATAATCGACCTACTTCTACCACGAAACACCGGCATTGAGATTGTTGGGGAGCGGACAAAGCATGGGGAGATAAGGTTATGGAAATGACCCTTGGGTATTCTGTAGTCCGCAATGCCCGGAAATATCCGCACCAAACCGCCATTCTTTGTGGGGAGGAACGGCGGACCTACCGGGAGTTGAATGAACGTTCCAACCGCTTCGCCAGAGCCCTTATTGACTTGGGCCTCGGCAAGGGCGATCGCATCGCCACCCTTTCCCTCAACTCCATCGAGCTTATGGAAGCCTACATTGCCCACCTGAAAATAGGGGCCATAACGGTTCCGCTCAATGCCTGGGGCCTGGATAAAGAAATTCAACATCAAGCGGGCTTTACGGGCTGCAAGATGTTTGTTTTTCATCAAGATTTTCTGGAACGGGTGGAACAGATTCGCCCTCGTCTTCCAGAGGTCAAGGAATGGATCTTCATCGGTACCCCCCTGCCCTCCTTTGCCCGATCCTATGAGGAGCTGATCGCTCAACCTCCTCCATCAGATTGGGCCATAGAACTGCAAGAAGAGGAGGAGGCGTTCATTCTCTTCACCGGGGGGACAACGGGCGTTCCCAAAGGGGCGGTTCTTACGCACAAGTCTCTGCTCTGGAATATTATCAACGTGACTACCGAGATCCAGAGTCCAACGCCCGATGACGTGATTTACTACCCTATGCCTCTCTTCCACACCGCCGCTTTGAGCAGGTTTTTGGCCTATATGTACGCCGGCGGGACGTTTATCGTTAGCCGGGAGTTCGATGCCCAGAAATGCTTGGAAATCATCGAACGCGAACAGGTCACGGCCATGACCGGTAATCCTACGATCTGGCGGGAGCTCCTCAGGGAAGTTGACAGAAAAAAGTACGATACCCGTTCCATGCGCATGTACCTTTCTTCCCAGGGCATCCTGCATCCCGCCATGCAACAGGCCATAGAGACCCGGCTTTTTCCCAACGCTCAAACCTATGTCAGCTATGCCTTGACCGAAGCTTCTCCAGGCGTAACGATTCTCAAACCGGGAGATCGGCCGCAAGAGCCGGCCAGTGTGGGAAAGCCCTATATGTGCACGGAAGTGCGTATCGTGGACGAGCAGGATCAGGACCTTCCCGTTGGGGAGGTAGGAGAAATCATCATCAAAGGCCCCACCGTGATGAAGGAATATTTCCGCAACCCGGAAGAGACCGCTCAGACTTTACGAGGGGGATGGCTGCACACAGGAGATTTGGGGAAATATGATGCCGATGGCTTTTTGTATTTCGTCGACCGCAAAAAAGACATGATCAAAAGCGGGGGATTAAACATATATTCCAAGGAAATCGAAGAAGTATTGGCCCGGCATGCCAAAATCGCCGAAGCGGTAGTTATCGGTATCCCGGATGAAAAATGGGGAGAGACGGTCAAAGCCGTAGTGGTCGTCAAGGATGGGGAAACTCTTACCGCGGAAGAAGTCATTCATTTTTGCAAACAGCATTTGGCGAGCTATAAGAAACCAACCTCCGTGGCCTTCGTCGAGTCCCTCCCCAAGAGCAAGTTTGGTGGCAAAGTCCTGAAACGCGAACTTCGCGGGCGTTTCTCACAATAAGGCCAAGGCATTATGTTAAGGGGTGGAAACCATGAAACATCCGATGTTTTCCGAAGAGCATGAATTATTCCGGGATGCGGTGCGCAAATTTGTGGACAAGGAGTTAGCCCCCCATGCCGAAGAGTGGGAGGAAGCTGAAGAATTTCCCAACAGCGTTTTCACTCGTATGGGCGAGTTGGGTTTTCTGGGCCTGCGTTACCCGGAAGAGTACGGGGGGCAGAATGGCGATTTCCTTTTTTCTGTCATTTTGGCCGAAGAGCTTGGCCGCTGTGGCATAGGTTCCATCGGCATGGCTGTGGCGGTCCAGAGCGAGATGGCCACCCCTCCAATTTTCAAGTTCGGCACCGAAGAACAGAAGACAAAATATCTCCTTCCGGCCAACCAAGGCAAGAAGATTGCCTCCCTCGGCATTACCGAACCCAACGCCGGGTCGGACGTAGCTTCGATTCAGACCACGGCCAAAAGAGACGGCGACCATTGGGTCATCAACGGCCGGAAGATTTTTATCACCAATGGCGTCCGGGCAGACTTCATCACCCTCGTAGCCAGAACCGGCGAGAAGAAAGGTTATAAGGGGTTCTCCCTGTTCCTGGTGGACAAAGGGACTCCTGGATTTACGGTTACCCGCAAATTAGATAAACTCGGCATGCGTTCCTCCGACACCGCGGAGCTTCTCTTTGAGGACTGCCGGCTGCCGGCGGATGCTCTCTTGGGGGAAGAAGGCAAAGGTTTCTACCACATCATGTGGGAACTACAAGGAGAAAGAATCATGGCCGCAGCCAATGCGGTGGCCCGGGCCCAGATGGCCTTTGAATTGGCCTTGAAATACTCTAAGGAAAGAGTTCAATTTGGCAAACCCCTGGCCCATTTTCAGGTTACCCGCCATCGCTTGGCTGACATGGCTACGGAGATGGAAGCGGCTAGACATCTAACCTATTACTGCGCCTGGCTTTTTCAAAACGGAGAATATCCGGTCAAGGAAATCTCCATGGCCAAACTCTTTGCTGCGCAAATTGCCAATCGGGTGGCCGATGCTGCCCTGCAAATCCATGGCGGCTATGGCTACATGATGGAGTACCCGATTCAGAGGTATTGGCGGGACATTCGCCTGAGTCGAATCGGCGGCGGCACGGATGAAATCATGAAAGAAGTGATCGCCAATGAGTTGTTAGGAAAAATCAAAGATTGATTCTCTTCTGTCCGGTTGACGAGAGTCGCGCTTAATTTTTAGGCTTGTCCGCCTGATAAATCTGGTAATACCTGGCAAACGGTTCCGTGACCTTTTGGGCGTAGGAATAGGGGTCTTTTTTGCGGGCTACCACCTGTTCGATTACCTCGTCGAAGGTCACATCGTACTTGAGCATTTTATGAATGTATTTGGAGACTTCCCCCTCAATTAGGTTCAGAATTTCCTGCTTAGCCCGTTCGTTCCTTTTTCTTAACAGCCCGCTGCCCTCTTGGAGAAATTGCCGATGTTTCCAAATCTTTTCGGTAAGATCCAGTATTCCTTCACCTAAGGTGGCTACGATTTTAACAATCGGAGGCCTCCAGGGGCCCATCGCTGGGTTTAAGTTCAACATCAGGCTCAATTCGGTGACTAACCGATCTGCTCCCTCCCGGTCGGATTTGTTGACCACAAAAATATCTCCGATCTCCATGATCCCGGCTTTCAAAGCTTGAATCTCGTCTCCAAGCCCGGGTACGGAAATGAGCAGGGTGGTGTCTGCCGTCTTGGCAATATCTACTTCATCCTGCCCCACCCCCACGGTCTCGATGAGGATAAAATCTTTTCCGAAGGCATCGAGGATTTTGACGGTATCGGCGGTTGCCCTGGAAAGCCCTCCCAGTGTTCCCCGCGTGGCCATCGAGCGGACAAAGACCCCTTCATCATTGGTGATGTCTTGCATGCGCAACCGATCTCCCAAAAGAGCTCCCCCGGTGAAAGGACTCGTGGGGTCTACGGCTACGATTCCTACGGTATAACCCTTTTTCCGCAGTTCTTTGGTGATCTTATCGGTCAACGTGCTCTTCCCCGATCCCGGAGGGCCGGTAATCCCCACAATATAAGCATGGCCGGTCCTGGGATATAACTGTTGCAAAGCTTCCACTGCACCGGGCATCTCGTTTTCCACCAGGGTGATCAGCTTGGCCAAGGCCCGGACAGAGCCGGAGAGGGCCCCGCTCACTAACTCCGCTATACTGGTCATCTTCTCCACCTTTCTTAGGACTTCTCTTTTTCTTGGAGCACGACCAGCGCGTCAACCGCAATCGGTTGATTCCCAGAAATAATCAGCGGATTCACATCCACTTCCTTCACGGCTTCGAGTTCCAAGCCCAACCTGCCGGCATTGATCAACATCGAAACCAGGAGATCCATATCCACAGGGGGCATGCCGCGAAACGGTCCCAATACGGAAGCTCCTTTGATTTCCTGGGCCATCTCTATGGCGTCTCGCTTCTCTAACGGGGCAATGCGGAAAGAGACGTCTTTGAGGACTTCGGTGAAAATTCCCCCTAAGCCAAACATCACACAGGGGCCAAATTGAGCGTCCCGGATCATGCCGATCACCAATTCCCGGGAGCCCTTGACCATCTCTTGCACCAAAATCCCGTCCAAAGAAGTGTCTCCCACACGGCTCACGATGGCATCGTAGGCCCGTTCCACCTCCTTGAAGTTCCGCAAATCTACCTCGATCAATTTCTTTTCGGTTTTGTGAGCGATCTCCGGAGAACAGCCTTTGAGGACTACAGGCAAGCCAATCTCCTTTGCCGCCTTAACAGCCCCGGACCGGCTGGTAACCAATTTTTCCCGTACGACCGGGAATCCGTAGGTGCGGAGCAGGCGCTTGGAGTCGTATTCGGAAAGCGACTTCTGCCCTTTTTTCAGGGCTCTTTGAATCAGTTCCATTCCAACCTCCGATTCGATATCAATACTTAAAGTTACGAAAGCGAACTTCGACTTCCAAAATTAAAAATAAGAATTTTCTTTCCTATCCAGTTTCTAACAACCTTCGGGTGTTTTGTCAAGAAATTCATTCGGACTCCGTCAACCAGCTTAAACGAGCACCGCGCTTTAGCCTTCGCCCCTATTCTTGGCGATGGCCATCTTTTTATTTCTTTTTTTTCTTCGAGTTCTCTTCTTGTTTTTCCAAAAAATCTTCATATTCGACAGCGCTAAATAATTCCTGCAACTCTGAAGGGTCATCGAGTTCTAACACCATTAACCAACCTTTCCCATAGGGGTCGTCATTGACCAGAGAAGGTTCTTCTTCCAGATCTTTATTGATGGAAATGACCTCTCCGCTGACCGGGCTGAACAGCTCCGCTACAGTTTTGGAGGATTCCAAGGTCCCGAAAATATCACCTTGCTCGATCTGCAAACCCTCATCCGGAAGTTCCGTGTAAAGAATTTCTCCCATTTCTTGCTGGGCAAAATCGGTAATGCCAACCGTCCCGCGATTTCCTGTTAGCCTTACCCAGTTATGTTCTTGAGAGTAGTAGAGATCTTCTGGATATTCCATAAGGACTCTCCTTTCTTACCTGTATCCTGTCCGGATGCTTTGCAGGCAATATACGATCCTTCGCAAAAGTTTAACCCTTTGAAAAAATGACGGGCATTTTCCCCTGAAATTTACATTTTTCATTTGGCAACTTTGGTGATCTCGTAAAAAGTCAAAAAAGCCGTCACTCCTGCGAAAGCAGTCCGCCTCAGGCGGACAGAACTGCTTGAACTAACTGGATTCCCGCTTTCGCGGGAATGACGAAAATGGGGTAAAAAGGACTTTTTACGAAGCCATCAACTTTCATTTTTCAATGAAATTTTGCAGTCCTTTTCCAAACGCTAAATTGATACCATTTATTTCACTCGGGTGATATATTCCCGGGTGCGGGTATCAATCCGCACCACATCTCCTTCTTCCACAAAGAGGGGGACTTGAATAACCGCTCCCGATTCCAGAGTGGCAGGCTTGGTTACCCCGGTGGCCGTATCCCCGCGGATTCCAGGCTCCGATTTGACTATCTTTAATTCCACAAACATGGGTACCTCAATGCCGATCGGGCGTTTGTTATGAAAAAGGGCTTTGATCACGATGTTTTCTTTAAGGAAGTCTTTACTGCCTCCTAGCTGGTCAGCCGTGAGGAAGAGCTGCTCGAAGGTTTGAGTTTCCATGAAATGGAATTCCCCACCGGTCTCGTAAAGAAACTGCATTTCTCGCTCTTCTAAGTCAGGTTTATCTACCCGATCACCGGACCGAAATGTCTGGTCGATGACATTTCCGCTCACCAGGCTTTTCAGGCGCGTCCGCACAAAAGCCCCTCCTTTTCCTGGCTTGACGTGCTGGAAATCGACGATGACAAAGGGTTCTCCCCCGATTTCGACCTTCAGGCCTTTGCGAAAATCTGTCGTCGAATACATAAAACCTACTCCTAAAAATTTATTTGTTATACCACAGAGGTCGCAGAGGTCACGGGGGCGTTCTCCGCGGTGAAAATGGAATGCACCTTCCGGAAATTTAGCGGGCCAGGATATTTTCTTCGAGATCCTTTGATAGGACCGTTAACTTTTCGCATCCCCGGCCGGTGACCCAAACCATATCTTCCAAACGAACTCCCCCCCAACCGGGGATGTAAATTCCCGGTTCGACCGTGAAAACCATCCCTTCTTCCGCAACCCCTCGGCCTTGGGGGGAGATGCTGGGGGCTTCATGAATGGCCAGCCCGACGCCATGGCCTGTTCCGTGTCCAAAAAACTTGCCGTACCCTGCGCGGGAAATGACCTCGCGGGCTGCCGCGTCGATCTGCCGGAAACTTACTCCCGGACGGATGGTTTTAAGAGCTTTCTCTTGGGCCCGCCGGACGATTTCATAAACTTTCCGCTTTTCTGCATCCGGTTGTCCCAAGATCAAAGTCTTGGTTTCATCGGAGTGATAACCCCGATAGCGGGTACCAAAATCTATGACCACGGTATCTCTCTTTTGCAAACGTTTGGCAGAAGCTGCTCCGTGGGGAAGTGCTGCTCGCGGACCTGAAGCCACGATCGTGTCGAAGGCCATTTTATCGCCCCCCCAGCGTTTCATCCGGCATTCTAAAAAATCGGCCACCGACTTTTCTCTCGCGCCAGTCCGTATCCTGGATAATGTGTCGGTAAAACTAACGGAAGCGATATGGATGGCCCGGCGAATTTTTTCCAGTTCTTCGGGCCCTTTGCGTACTCTCAGCTTGGTAATCTCCTGGGCTAAAGGAATGAAGGATACACGGGCTAATTTTTCCTGCAATTTTCTGTAGTCTTCATACGTCATGGCGTTGGACTCAAAACCCAAACGTTTAATGCGCAAAGCCCTCAAGAATTGGGTTAATCCTTCGATTTTATGCCGATATTTTTTAACGGCAGCGTTCTGAATCTCTCCGCGCGCCTGCTCTTCGTACCTTGAATCGGTAAGGAAGGTACGCTCTTGGCCTGTAACGATCAAAGCCCCATCGCTTCCTGTAAAACCGCAGAGGTAGCCGATATTTTCCAAACTGAGAAAAAGAATGGCATCAACCTTTGATCGCCTGATAATTTTTTCTAAAAGCGGTTCGACCATAATTCTTTTTAGGGGGAGAGGGGTTCGTCTCTCGGAGCCACCACGGCTAACCAGCGCTCCAGTTTGTGCATCGTCCTCTGATACGAAGCCGCTTTTCGTTGGGCTTCCAGTCGCTCCTGCAGGGTTTCATATTTTTTCTGAACATCGGTGTTTCCAGGTTCGCGCGTAAGGATTTCTTGATAGATGGAAAGGGCTTTTTCCAGGTGACCTTGCTTGAGGTAAATTTCCGCCAGCGTATCGGTCTGAATCACTTGTTTCTCTTGATTGTCTTGGAGAGTTTTTCCATGCGCAGCGGGATCTTCCTGGATATCCGGTCCTGCTGGAATCGATCTCAGTTTTGTTTTCTGCTGCAGCAAATCCATTTCCAGCGGGGTTAACCCTTTTTTCGGCCTTTCCTCTTCAGGCGGAAAATATAAGGCTTTTCTGAGCACCTCTAAGGCTTGGTCTACGTTTTTCTCCTGGAGATAGACCTGCCTCAGCAGCTTATAAACGGAGAGACATTCCTCGATGCCCTCGGCAACTTTTTCTAATGCTTGTTTCGCTTCGGCAATCATCCCTTTCTCTAAATAACACTTTCCCAGAATCAAGCGGCCGCGGAGGGCATCCGGCATTTTTTCTAAACCCTTCCGGCAGGTATCGATGGCCTCTTCGTAACGCCCCTGCAGTCGATAGGCTTCGGCCAGCTGGGTAAATAAATTCGAACTCATTACCGCACTTAACACTTCCTCATGGGCGTCGGACTTTTTATCATTCATCGCCGCGTTCCCTTTTTCCCCATGATAAATTGGGGCTAATTTTTTGGCATATTCTCCGAATCCGAGAGAGATTCTTAAAATCGTCCCTTGGGTTTTCTTTGGGGGTTTCCAGAATCATCGGTAACCCTTGGAAGGAAGGATGTCCGAGCAAATTCCTGAAACCTGAAAATCCAATCTTTCCTTCGCCGATATGTTCGTGGCGGTCCGAGTGCGAACCCAACTCTCCCCCACAATCATTCAAATGAAGAAGAGACAGCCGTTCCCGCCCGATGGTTCGGTTGACTTCTTCCGCCAAAAAATTGGCTTTATCCGGGGTGCGAAAATCATATCCAGCCGCAAAGCCGTGACAAGAATCGAAGCAGACTCCCAGTTTTTTGTTTATTTCCACGCCGGCGATAATTTTTTGGAGCTCCTCTAAGTATGCTCCAATTCCCTTTCCCGCCCCAGCACTGTTTTCCAGCAACAAAGTGACCGGAGCTTCTTGGCGCAATACGACTTGCAAAGCTTTTACCACTCGCTCCTGCCCGAAGGCCTTACTTCTTTCCTTAGCACTGCCCAGATGGGTGACCACGTACCGGGCACCGATTTGAGCCGCTCTTGTGATATCCAGGGCCAAACCGGCAATGGAGCGTTGATATAGGTGCTCATCCGGTGTTGCCAAGTTAAGCAAGTAAGGAGTATGCACCACAATCGGATCGATATCCTTGGGGGTGATGGCCTCCTGAAAAGCCGCAATAGACTGGGGGGGAAGCGGTAAGACCTTCCACCCGCGAGGATTCCGGGAAAAAATCTGCATGGCCGAGCAGCCCAATTCCCGTGCCCGGGAGACGGCTTTTTCAATCCCCCCAGAGATCGAAACATGAACTCCTAACCGGATGGGGGATATTGGCATGCCCTTTCTTCCCATCTCCGCCCCAATCTTTGATGATTATGAATATAATGAAGCGATTTCCTACCTGTCAAGGCTAAAATGTGTTTCTCTGCCGTTTTTTAAAAAATGTTGGTCTCCTCTTTACCTATTCCCTGTGGCAAGAAGGATATCTGGATGGTGCTAAATGGTTCAAGGGTTTAAAGGGACAAGGATCGGAAGTGAAAAGGGGCGGCCGAACTTGAAAAGGGAAGGCGCCTGTGTTATGATTTTAAAAAAAGGCATACCTTAATGGGGAGTCGGGAATGAAAATCACGAAAGAAGAAGTGGAACACATTGCTTACCTGGCCCGTTTAAAATTTAATGCCCAAGAAGAAGAACTCTTTACCACCCAGTTGAACAGCATTCTGGATTACATGGAACAGTTAGGAAAAGTGGATACGACCAACGTCGAACCGACTTTCCATGCCGTAGCCGGAAAGAACGTCTTCCGAGAAGATTCTGTCGCCCCTTCAATATCCCAAGATCTCTCCTTAAGCAACGCTCCAGACCGGGATCGCGGATTCTTTCGCGTTCCTAAAATCATTGAATAGCCAAGAATATTTTATTTTTTGGGACACCGATTCACCCAGATTTACAGGATTTTTTATGGAGAGAAAAAAATCAACCATTAGAAAATAGCTGCGTATATCCGTGCAAATCTGTGTCCGAATTAAAATGATTTCATAGGGACTGAAATGGAATTATGCCAACTGACTGCTTACCAGCTTCATGAAATGCTCATGCGCAAGGAAGTAACTTCCCGCGAAATCACCGAGTCCGTTCTGAAGCGCATTGCCAAGGTGGAAGATCGCATCCATGCTTTCATCACTTTGACCCCGGACGTAGCCAGGCAGCAAGCGGCCCTGGCCGATGCCCGCATCCAAAACGGAGAAACCACCCCTCTTACGGGAATTCCCTTAGCCATCAAGGATCTGATTTGCACTCAGGGGGTGCGGACGACCTGTGGGTCGCATATTTTAGAAAATTATATTCCGCCCTACGATGCCACGGTCATTGAAAAGTTGAAGGCGGCAGGAGCGGTTTTGGTCGGCAAGGCCAACATGGATGAGTTTGCCATGGGCTCCTCCACCGAAAACTCCTTTTTTGGCCCGACCCGTAACCCCTGGGATCTGGAGAGAATCCCAGGAGGCTCCAGCGGAGGGGCAGCTGCCGCAGTGGCTGCCGGTGAATGTATCGCCTCCCTCGGATCGGATACCGGCGGTTCGATCCGCCAGCCGGCATCCTGCTGCGGAGTCGTAGGCATCAAGCCGACCTATGGTCGGGTCTCCCGTTATGGCCTGGTAGCTTTTGCTTCTTCTCTTGATCAAATTGGCCCTTTCAGCAAAGATGTGCGGGACGCTGCCCTTTTACTTCAGGCCATTTGCGGTCATGATTTCCGTGATTCAACATCTGTGAATGTGCCCGTTCCCGACTTCACGCAATCCTTGGTCGATAATGTCCGGGGAATGATTCTGGGAATACCAAAAGAATGTTTCCGGGAAGGCCTTGACCCGGAAGTGGAATCGGCTTTTCGAGAAGCCGTCCGCAACCTGGAAAAATTGGGGGCCAAAACTGTGGAAGTATCTCTTCCCCACAGTGAATATGCCCTGGCCGTTTATTACATCATTGCCCCGGCTGAAGCCAGCTCCAATCTGGCCCGGTATGACGGGGTAAAATACGGGTTTCGGGCCAAGGGAAGCTTCGATCTTATGGAGATGTACAAAGAAACCCGTTCACAGGGATTCGGAGCGGAAGTCAAGCGGCGCATCATGCTCGGCACCTATGCCCTTTCCGCCGGATATTACGAGGCGTATTATCGCAAAGCCGCTCAGGTCCGGACCCTGGTCCGGCAGGATTTTGAAAAAACCTTTGCCCATTGTGATGTGCTTTTAACGCCGACAGCTCCAACGCCGGCCTTCAAGTTGGGGGAAAAAGTGGATGATCCTTTGCAGATGTATCTTTCTGACATCTTTACCATCCCCTGCAACCTGGCCGGATTGCCAGGGCTTTCTCTTCCCAGCGGATTCAGTAAGCAAGGGCTGCCCATCGGTTTGCAAATCCTGGCCAATCATTTCCAGGAAGAAAAGATGCTGCGAGCGGCCTATGTCTACGAACAGAATACCGAATACCATCTGCGCCAACCAGCGTTATAAACGGAGTGGAACATGGAATATGAACCTGTCATCGGCTTAGAGGTACATGCCCAGCTTCTGACCCAAAGCAAAATATTCTGCAGCTGCTCGACCCGATTCGGGGAAGAGCCCAATACCCTCACCTGCCCTGTTTGTACGGGTTCCCCGGGTAGTCTGCCGGTTCTGAATAAAAAAGTTGTGGAGTACACCTTGCGGGCGGCTTTGGCTACGCATTGCCGGATCGCCTCTTATAGTTTGTTTGCCAGGAAAAATTATTTTTATCCGGATCTGCCGAAAGGGTATCAAATCTCCCAGTATGAACTTCCTCTGACTGTGGCTGGCTATATCGATATCCAAATCGATAGCCAAAAAAAGCGCATCGGCATTATCCGCATCCATATGGAAGAAGACGCCGGAAAGCTCTTGCATGATCTCTCCACGGAATCCGGAGCCCGCAGCTATGTGGACTTCAACCGTACAGGGGTGCCCCTTATTGAAATCGTCAGCGCTCCGGATATCCGCACTCCCGAAGAGGCGGCCTCCTACCTGCGAAAACTGCGGGCCATTCTGATGTTCCTGGATATCTGCGACGGAAATATGGAAGAAGGCAGTTTTCGCTGCGACGCCAACATTTCCTTGCGCCCGAAGGGAAGAGAGGCTTTGGGAGTCAAAACAGAACTTAAAAACATGAACTCCTTCCGCAATGTCCAGCGGGCTCTGGACTTTGAGATTCGCCGGCAAACCGCCCTTCTGGATCAAGGGGAAAAGATTGTCCAGGAAACACGCTTGTGGGACACGGCTAGAGGAGTCACTTCCTCCATGCGGAGTAAAGAAGAAGCGCATGATTATCGGTATTTCCCCGACCCGGATTTGGTTCCCTTGGTCATTGATTCCCAATGGATCGAGGAAATCCGGGCCAGCCTACCCGAGCTTCCGGAGTCTAAAAAAGAGCGCTTCATACGGGAATACGGAATCCCGGAGTATGACGCCGAAGTTCTTACGACCTCCAAACCCTTGGCGAACTATTACGAAGTCTGTTTGCGTCACTACCCCAAGCCCAAGATCGTGAGCAATTGGATCATGTCCGAACTTCTCCGGGAGCTCAAGAAGGATGAACGGGAAATTGAAGAATGCCCGGTTCCCGCCCTCCATCTGTCCGAGTTGCTCAAACTCATCGCAGAGGGAACCATCAGCGGCAAAATCGCCAAAAGTGTCTTTGAAGAAATGTACCGCAGCGGGAAACGAGCCGAGGAGATCGTTCTTGCCGAAGGTTGGGTTCAGGTTTCGGATGCGGCGGAATTAGAAAAAATTGTCGAACAGGTTCTTGTTACGAACTCCAAAGAAGTTGAGGCCTACCGCAAGGGCAAAGAAAAACTCTTCGGTTTTTTTGTCGGCCAAGTGATGAAAGCCACTCAAGGAAAGGCCAATCCGCAAATGGTCAATGAAATATTGAAAAAGAAACTGTGAAAATAGTGTCTTGAAAAAACCTAACCACTGACACTCACACTCACACTGACACTCACACTCATTAGGCACCCCTTTGTACACTTTGCCCCAGCGCTGGCTCATCCTGATCATCCTCAATGCGGTCTATTTTTTCGCTTATTTTCATCGCGTTTCCACCGCGGTCCTGGCCCCGTATTTAACGGAAGCCTTCGACGCCACGGCCACAAGCCTGGGGGGCATGTCCTCCGCTTATTTTTATCCCTATGCCTTAAGCCAGCCAGTTGTCGGAATCCTTACGGATCGGTTCGGCGCCCGGAAAGTAATTACTTTTTCTACCTTTATCGGATTCTTGGGGGCTTTCTTTTTCGGATTCGCCCCGAATCTTCTTTGGGCGTCCTTCGCCCGGGCCTTGATCGGCTTTGGAGCTGCAGGAGTTTTTGTTCCGGCCTTGAAAGTGCTTCTCCCCTGGTTCGGACCGAGAGCTTTTGCCCAAATGAACACGCTTCTCCTGGCGGTGGGCAATATGGGGGCAATTGTGGCTTCTACCCCCTATGCCTGGTTCATTCAGCAAGTCGGCTGGCGAACTTCTTACTTTTTTATTGCTGCTCTTTCTCTTCTCTTAGCCGTCCTCTCCTGGACTTACATCCAGAATGTTCCTCCAGGTTTCGCCCCCGAATCAGAGGAAGGGAAAAAGAATGGATCGCCGGTAAAACAAGGATTTGTCGACTTATTGAAAACTCCCTTCTTCTGGATAATGGGTGCTCTTTTTTTTACTTACGGTGGTCCCTTCAGTACCTTTCAGGGGTTATGGGGTTATCCCTTTTTGATGGATGTTTTTGGTTATGAAAAACTTCAGGCCGGCAATCTTATTATGCTCCTTGCTTTCGGAGTCATCCTGGGCGGGCCGGTTTTAGGATACCTGACCGACAAAACTTTCGGCAGTGCCAAACGTCCCTTCCTCTCCGTTATGATTACGGTTCAGGTTATTAATTGGTCCTGCCTTGTCTTCCTGGGGCCATCCCTGGGGTCGATTTCTCTTGGCTTTATCTTCTTCATTATGGGGATGACTTTAGCCGGAACACTCTCTTTGGTCTGGTCGATCGTCCGCGAAGAATCTCCTCCGGAGAAGTTGGGCACAGCCATGGGCTTACTCAATCCGGCTCCCTTCCTGGGGGTGGCTACCCTCCAACCACTTACCGGTTATTTGATGGATCGGGTAGGCAAAAGCGGAGGTGTTTTCCCCTTCGAAGCTTACCAACATGCCTTTGGCCTATGCCTTTCTTCCATTTCCATTTCTCTGGTCATCTCCTTCTTTTTAATCAGAAAGAGAAAAAGAGGTTAGAGGACGAATGCGACGAGTTTCTCTTATAGGATTTTTCATCTTTTCTCTATTTGTTTTCATCTCTTTTTGCCATCCCCCCGGCCACTTAGCGGCCGAATCTTCAAGGGAGCAAATTAAAACATTTCTCCAGCGGGGGATAGAAAAGGGTCTTCATTTAGACGAAAAAGCGGCAATGGCCGAGCTGGTGAAGGCCATTGAACTGGACCGGGAGAACCCGATGGGGTATGCTTACTTGGCCATGGCTTATCTTTTCTTCTATGAGACCGGCTTTGAGGAGAAGGAAAAAAAGAAAAAAGAAGCGCTTTTATTGCGAGCCGTAGAGGATGCGCAGGTCCGGGCAGAGAAAAAGATTGAGAAAGATCCCCAAGATGCCGAGGCTTACTTTTCCCTGGCCATAGCGAAGATGGTCAAAAACCGCTGGGAGATCATTCGCAAGAATTATTTCCGGGCCTTGCGAGAAGCGCAAAACGTCTGGGACTATCTGGAGAAGACTCGGGAACTAGACCCGGGAAATTACGACGTCTATTACCCGATGGGCGTACTCCATTACCACCTGGCCCAGGTTTCCGGAGTGACCCGCTGGATCACCACTTTATTTATTACTGCCGGGGACCGTGAAAAAGGCCTTAAAGAATTTGAGCTGGCTTTCGCCAAGGGTTATCTGCTGAAGGATTTGGCCCAGTCTAATTTGGTATCGATTTATTCCAGCTATGAAAAGCAACCGGCTCGCGCCCTGCCTCTGGCCAAACAATTAAAAGAAAAATATCCCAATAATTATAATTTTTCCTTTGCCCTGGCTAATGTCTTGTCGGACCTCGGCCAGGCGGAAGAAGCCTTATCCATAGCCGGAGAAATTGCCAACAGGATCAACTCGGGAATTCCCCCCTACCGGCGCGAACTCTGGCCCCGCCACCAACAACTTTTGGGAAAAATCTATTTTGACCAAGGGGAATATGAAAAGGCCACGGATTACTTCCAACTGGCTCTTAAAGATCCTGCACCCTACAATGCTCGAGTAAGGGCCTTGGCGCTGGTTCGCCTGGGCATGATCCACGATATCCGTAAAGAAAGGAAAATGGCCGAGGAGTGTTACCAAAAGGCCCTGGAGATTGAGGGGGCTGAGGGTTTAGCCCAGCGTGAAGCCAAAGAATATCTGGAAACCCC
>JAURYC010000172.1 GCA_030654105.1 Deltaproteobacteria bacterium | reverse complement strand
AAGAGGTTTTCGTTTTCCCACGCTTGCCTGGATGACTTGTGGCCAATGGAATGATTTGACATCAATTTCTTTCTGGCTTCTTTACTTCCTGCTGCCTAAAGAAGGAAAAAAACCCCATCTCTCTTTTCTAGAAATGGGGGTTTCCTGCTTCCGCATATTCGGCTCCTCTAAAAGTTAAAATGAGCCATCATCCATCATTACCGGCAAAGAGACTATCAGGCATCGGCGTGGATGGCGAAGTCGCTCCCAGATATTTTTGTTGAGGTTAATCTTCTCGGCGGCACTGTCGAGCATCTTCAAGGCCGCGGCGTAAGGATTTTCCGGTTGATTTCCTTTTTTCTCTCTGGCCATAAGAGCTCCTTTTGGGGATTTTTATGGGTGGATCGAATTGCCAGTCACACCCATTATAAAAAGAATAAAAAAGAAAGACAACCAATTCCAGTAAAACAGTTGGGGAAAAAGAATTTTGGAAATGTTTCTTTGAGGGTAATTAAAAATCCAGGTGGGCTGGCTATTTCAAGAGGCTTTGATAGATGAAAGAAGTAGCGCACTTAGGCCAAGAATTGACCTGATCCGTAACGGCCAAACTGCAAACCGGGATGGCGAAGAAAAAGATGGTCAATACGATTATGATCCAATCTGATAATCTCTTTTTCATCTTTTCCTTCCCTTCCTTTGCTCCCAATTGCGCGAATTCCTTAAGCTGAAAAATAGCATATATTGTGCCAAACCCGAGAATAAAGAAAGGCCAGGAACTTTTTTCTAACAAAACCTAAAAATTTTTATATTTCCTATAGTTAAAAATAGAATGGGATTAAGGGGGGCGAGTTCTGATAAAGAGGGCCTAACCTTTTTATTTATAGGTGTCCTTTTCCGGCCACAAGATCGGACTTTTCTGTGTTCATTTAACCATATCTCTCATCTTGCCCATCTGGTTACGGATATTTTCTGCCCGGGGCCCGGTAGGTTCGACTCTCAGGTAGTCCTCCCAGGCTTTGATGGCCCCTTTGAGGTCTCCTTGATCATGGAGGAGGACGATTCCAATGTTGTACCGGCTGTTAACATGTTGGGGATCATCTTCCGCTGCTTTTTTAAACTCCGCAATAGCCCGGTCAAAATTTCCTTTCCGCCGGTACATAATGCCCATGTCTGTGCGCACGTCGGCGTTCTTGGGATCGACCTCCAAGGCTTTGGAATAGGCCTCTATGGCCCGGTCAAATTGATCTGCATCGAAATAGGCATTTCCCAATTGGACGAGGGCATTTACGTTCTTCGGGTCGTCTTTAAGAATAGATTGAAGCGATTCAATTTGTCGCTGCCAGTCTGCAGATGGGGCGGCTGGAGATGGCGAAGAGGGAAGTGGCCTCATGGCTGCAGGCGTAATGGGTGTTTTGTCTTCGTAGGTAACCGCTGCGATCACGCCTACAACGATCCCGGCTACGAAGGCGATGGCAATAAAAAGAAGAGCATGTTCTTTTTTCATGAGCAGCTCCTGGATACCAAAAATTTTTTTAAATTCTACCATGAACTTGGTAAAAGGGTCAAAAAGGGTATTCAATTTATTTGCTATTTCTTGTAGTTTTGTTTAAAATAAATGCGTTGTTTCAGACTTCTTGCCCAAGCTGGGATGATACCATGAAGTCTCGCAAATCCTATCTAACCTACCATTCCTTCCAGGACCTAAGAAGTTTGCTCGAGGCAAAATCCATCCCCCTTCCATATTTTTCTAAAATCGAAGTCACTGCTCCTGAAGGGGACCCAAGTCCTGATTTAGAGGAAAAACTCTTTAGCGAAGCCATGGTAGGCGTTAAACCCATCCCAAGAAAAAAAAGGATGGAAAGATTTTCCTCCACCAAGACCCCAGAAGTTAAGCCACCAGAAGACACCAAGAAAAAAGAGGATGCGGAAACTTTATTGAAGCTAACCCATCTTGTTCAATATGGAACCGGCTTTAATATAATGGACACACCAGAATATATCGAAGGCACAGGGTATAATGTACATCCAGGAGTGGCCAGGCGCCTGCATCGGGGAGATTATTCCATACAAGCCCATGTGGATCTTCATGCCTTGAAGGCTATTGACGCGAAAGAAGTTTTCGAAAAGTTTTTAAAAGGGTCGGTAATGACAGGCAAAAGAGGTGTTTTAATCATCCATGGCCGTGGCCTTTCTTCGCCGGCAGGCCCGGTCTTAAAGGAAAAGGTCATAGAATGGCTTACGCATGGCCCATGGCGAAAATGGGTTATCGCTTATGCCAGCGCAAGGCTCTGTGATGGCGGTGCCGGGGCGACCTACGTATTGCTTAGACAGCGCCCTGTTTCCCAACGAGTGAAAATCAGGCAAGGAACGATGAAGCGGAGAGTCCATTCATTATTCCCCAGCCATCCTTAAAAAAATTTAAGCCCATTCGGCACAAATCCCTCTCATCGGCCAGATTTCCCTCATAACCATCACAAAGTCGGAATGGGCGACAGGAGAATTGTTGTATGGTTTGGTATGCGCCTATTCTTTAAGCTTTTCCGCCACAGCCAGAACCGTATTTACATAGACGGGACTATGATTGTAGGCAAAGATGACCTGGTGCTGGCTTTTCCGGTTCATTCTGCACTTCCAGCCGTGGCTCCTTAAATAATTGGCGATGCTATGGAGGGCGTCGGGCGTGGAAAAGAGGTTGATGCGGCCATCACGATCGGCGTCAATTCCATAGGAAAAGATGTTTGAGGGCATAAATTGGCACAAACCAATGGCCCCATAAATGGAACCCGGAAGGCTCAGGGGGTCGATACCGCTCTTGGCCGAGTAATCGATCAGGGCTTTGAGCTCGGCGTAGGCCCAATCAGCTTTTTGCCGGCAACGGCTTCGGGCGAGATCCTCATTTTTAATGGTGAGTAATTTACGGGGGAGGTAGGGCCGGATGGTTTCGAGGTCGGTGCAAAGGGCCATGCTGGCCAGTCTGTTGAAGGCATAGTTTTCGCCCACGTTTTTGCCAAGAAGGGTTTCAACGAGTAAGATGGCCACGACGATTTCTTGGGGCACACAATAACGGCTATGAATATTTTCAAGGATTGCTTGGTTTTCCTGCATATAAGAGCGGGCATCGGCAATCACCTGAACTCTCAAAAAGCCTTTGAGGATACCTGTGGGTTTTACGGTTCTCCTTTTAAGGAGCGACTCAAGCTTGCTGGTCATAGCGCCCGGTTCAAACTTTACTTCAGGGCGGGAGAATATGGTTCGGACAGCCTGCTCCTCGAAGCCATCGGCTATCAGGCGCTCAATCAACGGCGACCAGTCGGCGGCTGCCGGGGTGGATAAAAAAGAAAAGGCCATAAATAAAAGAGCGGCCAGTATCCAGACTAGTAAAATGTTCCTGGATAGATTGTTATGTCTTAGGATAAGTCCAATCATCTCCTCTCCTCCCCTTAACAATTACTTTATTTTAGCTTTCCAGCCAGCTATAGCACCTATTACGCTCAAGGTGGGACAGGACCCAATGGAGAGGATCGACGTAGCGCTCACCAGCAGGGAGGCTCTGGCAAGAGAGCTTCCCCGAGTTTGGTGGAGGAAGGTTGGAGCCCAGGTTATAAAAGCGATAAAAACAAAATTGAAACATCCGAATAGGAAACTGATCAACCACAACTCGCGATTGCGGAGTACCTTGGTTAGGTCCGAACCGGTCAATTCTCTGGGGGTAGGTATGTTGCCCTGATCTGAAAATCCGAATCCCCACACTCCTTGCCAGCTCCATCGGCTGGCCAGCATGGTTTCCATGCTTCCGCTGAGCGTTCCCAGACCCGCACCCAGGGCTTTTTTAAATCTTCCCCCCTGTTGCAGGTAAATAGTATACCCGCTGGGGAAAGCCTGAGTTTCTGAAGGACTATAGTAAATTGGAAGCTGGGAGTCAAGAGCGGAGGGTCAAAGCTAGTGCTTAGTTGTAAAAGTTAGCGTAATATTGACGGCCTTCCCCAGGCCCGGGGGGCAGTTCGCTTCGCTTGGCATCATAAGGCGGTGGTCTTTCCATTGATGAGGCGGGAAAGGGCACCCCGCCTGCTTTTACGGAGACTCAGCCTTAGCATAGAACCAGGTCATTTCCCGGCCGATGCTGCCCGCACTCAGCACCCTGCCCCCCGGGCCACGACAAAGCTGGTCGAAATTGTCGCAAAAAATACAATGCGATCTTCCGCAACTAAGCACTAGTGTCCATTTGAAAAAGGAATTCGCTTATGTTATGGTCAAAAAACAAAAAACCCTCCGTTTCCAACTCGCAGGGAATTTAAGGTATAAGCAATGAGAGAAAAAAATGACTGAACATCCGTTGTTCCGGATCATGCATCCCCGGTCCGTGGCTATTGCCGGGGCTTCCAACGACTTTACCAAAATGGGGACGATCCAGCTCCTGAATCTTCTGGGGGGAAAATATCCAGGAAAGATTTATCCCCTCCATCCGCAAGAAAAGACCGTGCTGGGGTTGAAAGCCTACCCCAACGCCCGAGAACTTCCCAAGCCGGTGGATTTGGCTATTTTGACTCTGCCCACTTCTGCCGTTCCGAAGGTGTTAGAAGATTTGGGGGTGCGGGGAGTAAAAAGGGCCATCATCATTTCTGGCGGTTTCAAAGAAGTAGGAGAGAAAGGGAGAGAATTAGAAGCTCTGATTGTTAAGATCGCCAGGAAGCACGGAATTCGTTTTATCGGTCCAAATTGCATCGGGGTTATCCATCCGGCTCTTCATCTCAACCCCACGATGTACCCGTATTTTCATCAGGCCGGCTCTGTGGGAGTGGCCTCTCAAAGCGGAACCTACGTCACGCAAATCCTTCCCCTTCTGGCCAAGTCGCAGATTGGGTACAGCCAGGCCATCAGTGTGGGCAACGAGGCCAACCTGGATTTGGTGGATTGCCTGGAATATTTGGGGAGCGACCCGGAAACGAAGGCTATCGCCGTTTACATCGAAGGAATCAAGCGGCCCCGGGAATTCATCAGAATTGCGCAACGCGTAACCCGAGAAAAGCCCATCGTCGCCCTTTACGTGGGAGGGACAGAAGCCGGAGCACGCTCCTCGGCCAGCCACACTGGATCGATCTCTGGTCCGGACGATCTTTATGACGCCCTTTTCCGGCAATCCGGAGTGATTCGAGCTTATGCGGTGGAGGACCTTTATGAATGGGCCTGGGCTCTGGCTTCCCTTCCTTTGCCGAAGGGCAGGAACATGGCTATCCTCACCCACTCCGGGGGTCCGGCTTCTTCCCTGGCGGATGCCTGTAATCGCTTGGGATTGAAGGTCCCCATCTTTTCCGAAGGTCTGCAGGCTGAAATTCGCCAGCTCCTCCCGGCAACGGCATCGTACCGCAATCCGGTGGACTTGACCTTCTTCATGGACATGGGGGTGCTCATGGAAAAGCTCCCAGAGATCATTTTGAAGGACCCTTCCATCGATGGGCTATTGCTCCACGGCGTTCATGGATCCAGCTATTTCCACGCGGTGGCGGAGATCGCCAAGAATTTTATAAAAATTCCATCGTATGAGAAAGTGAAAGGATTTTTCTTTTCAGCCATGGAAGCCTTTGTGCGCCTGCCGGAGAGGCATGGCAAGCCGGTCATCGCTTCAGCATTCACAGAACGGGAAGATGATGCCGTAGCGTTTGTCCAGGATCACGGGCTTCCCTGCTACCGGGCCCCGGAACGGGCGGTCCGGGCCATGGCTGCCCTCTGCCGATATGCCGAGATCCGTTGCCGGAAATAAAAACGGAAAAATATATTGGGACGCAGATTCACCCTGTTAGATGTTCACAATCTAACAGGGTAAACGCGGATTTTTAGGATTCATAAAGCGTAAGGCATGAAGCGCAAGGGGATTGTTAAATTTTTAACTCGTGCTTACGACTTACGCCTTGCGACTTAGGTTGTTTCATGTTTTATCTGCGTGTATCTGCGCAAATCTGCGTCCTAAGCCAAATTTATTTTACTGAAAGGGACCTTTAATTTCTATCCTTTTTTTCGGGGAGGAATGTGGACGGCCATTCCATCTACATCCAATCCCGCTTCCATCAAGGCCTCCGTAAGCGTGGGATGGGGATGGATGGCGCGGGCCATGTCGGCCGCGGTACCCTCCAGGTGCATGGCCAGTACTGCTTCGCCGATCAGGTCTGTGGCATGAGGGCCGAAGATATGCACCCCAAGGATCTCGCCATATTTGGCCTCAGCAACCATCTTCACAAATCCATTCCGTTCCCCGATGATAGTCGCTTTCCCATTTCCGGCAAAAGGAAACCGACCTATCTTTAACTCGTATCCCGCTGCTTTAGCCTCCTTTTCCGTCATTCCCACAGAGGCCACTTCCGGAAGGGTATAGACGCACCGGGGAACAACCCGGCGCTCCATGCGCGCTTCATGCCCCAGGGCGTTTTCCGCTGCTACCGCTCCCTGGGCCATGGCGAAATGGGCCAGGAGCCACTGTCCGGTTACATCCCCGATGGCATAAATCCCGGGAACATTGGTTTCCATCCTTTCGTTGACCTCGATCCCTTTTGGGTTGCATTGAACCCCTGCTTCCGGAAGACCCAACCCTTCCCAATTCGCCTTCCTGCCCACGGCCAGCAGAATATACTGGGCCTCAAAAACTTTGTCCTCTTCACCCGTCGTGGCCACGACTTTTCGCTTCCCCTGCGAACCTTCGCTAATCTCTTTCACCCGGCAATTGGTTAAGGTCTGAATCTTAAAGCGCCGGAGTGATTTTTCCAATGCCGAGGCCACCTCTGGATCTTCGCTGGGAAGGATTTGGTCCATCATTTCCAAGATCGTAACTCTGCTGCCCAGAGCAGCGAAGATGGTGCCGAACTCCAGTCCGATCGGCCCAGCCCCGATGATCACCATGGATTCGGGAACTTGCGTCAATTGCAAGGCCCCGTTGCTATCGATTACGCCGGGACCGTTCGCTCCGGAGACAGGAAGGTCCGCAGAGATCGAGCCGGTGGCCAGGATGATCTTCCTGGCCCGGCAAGCAACTTTCCCTCCTTGCTCCGCGAGCACTTCGATTTCCTGTGGAGAGATGAATTTCGCTTGGCCCTTGACCACGGTGATGCCGTTGGCTTTCATCAGTCCGGCAACCCCGGAAACCAAGGTTTTAACCGCGCGATCTTTGCGGGCCAGCAGTCTGGAAAAATCAACGGAGATCTCCCCGGCCTGGATGCCGAAATCCTTGCTTCCCTCCAGCGCCTCCAGAAGTTCAACTCCCCGGAGAAGAACCTTGGTGGGGATGCACCCCCGGTTGAGGCACGTACCGCCCAGTTCATTCTTTTCGACGAGGGTAACTTTTCCTCCCAGTTGGGCGGCCCGAATGGCCGCCACATACCCTCCAGGGCCGCTACCAATGATTACAAGATCTTTTTCAGCCATTGTTTTCCTCGTATAAGCGGAAAAAAAGTCTTATCGTCTAATAGTCTTGTAGTCGTGTAATCCCGAGTGCTAAATCCTGAGTCTTTATCCTTGTACCTTTTGCCTTGAGCCTTATTTCAGCCTCGGATCAATGGCATCGCGTATGCCTTCTCCTAAAAGGGTATATCCCAACACCGTGATCAATATCGCCAGCCCCGGATAGAGGGAAAGCCACCAGGCGATCTGGATGTTGTCTTTGCCCGCGGTGAGAATATTTCCCCAGCTCGGCGTTGGCGGCTGCACGCCGATCCCCAGGAAACTGAGGGCGGATTCGGTGAGGATGGCTCCGGCAACTCCCAGCGTGGCGGCGACTAAAACGGGCGCCAGGGCATTGGGCAGGATGTGAAGGAAGATGATGCGGAAATCTCTGGCGCCCAGAGCTTTCTCGGCCACGGCATAATCTCGTTCCTTCAAACTTAGAAATTCAGCCCGCACCAGTCTGGCCACGCTCATCCACCCGGTTATGCCAATAATGATCATGATGTTCCAAATATTCGGCTCCAGCAGGGCGATCACGGCCAATATCAGAAAAAAAGTGGGGAAACAGAGCATGATGTCCACGAAGCGCATAATCAGGTTATCCACCCACCGGCCGTAGTAGCCGGCCAGAGCCCCCAAAAAGACTCCAATAAGAGAGGCAATGCCCACGGCCACGAAACCTACCAGCAAAGAAATTCTTGAACCCCCAAGCATCCGGCTAAACACATCCCTCCCTAACTGGTCAGTGCCGAAGATATGTTTGGCCGAGGGATCCTGCAGGATCTTTTTAATATTAATCTGACCAGGATCGTAAGGAGAGAGCCATGGGGCGAAGAGGGCCGCGAAGAAAAGAAAGATGACGATGAATGCCCCCGTAAGGGCCAGCTTGTTTTTTCGAAACCTCTTCCAGAACAAATGGCGTAATTTCTCTTGATCAGTAGAAGCTTGGCAGAGGTTTTTTTCTTTTGACATCTTTCGTCCAAAGCCCCTTTTATTTTCTTTCCAGCCGGACCCCGTTTAGGTAGTCCGGATCCTCGGGTCTACCAGGGCATAGGATACATCGGCGATCAAATTCCCCAGCAGAGTGAGCACCGCTCCAATAACCAGAATTCCCATGATGGTCGGATAATCCCGGGCCATGACGCTGGCGTAAAAGAGTTGGCCCATGCCCGGGATAGCAAAGATCGTTTCGAAGATGACGCTGCCGCCGATCAGTCCTGGAATGGAAAGTCCCAAGATGGTAATCACGGGCAACAGGGCATTACGCAGAGCATGCTTGAAGATGACCACCCGCTGGGAAAGGCCTTTGGCTTTGGCCGTGGTGATATAGTCCTGACGGATGACTTCGAGCATGTTCGAACGCATATAACGCGAGAGTCCGGCCAGTCCTCCAAAGGCAGAAAGGAGGATAGGCAGGATGAGATGGCTGACCCGGTCCCATAATTGGGCAGAGGTGGGAAGGTATTCATAGTTCAGGGACTTCAGGCCCGAGATGGGCAGCCAGCCCAAGTGCACGCCGAAAAGGATCATCAGCAGAAGAGCCAGCCAGAAGGTAGGCACAGCAAAGCCAACAAAGACGAATACCGTGGTGGCTTTGTCGAAGAGAGAATTTTTATAAGTCGCCGCAAGCACCCCGAGGGGGATCGCCACCGTAAGAATGAGAAGCAAGGAAAAGACATTAATGAAAATCGTGATGGGCAGGCGTTCGAAGATTTTATCCGTGACCTTCCGCCCATCCTGGGAGAAGGAAGTGCCGAAATCCATAACTAGCAGCCGGCTTAGCCAAGTCCCGTACTGGACGTGCAGGGGTTTGTCCAGCCCGTATAATGCTCGCATCCTGGCTTTCACCTCGGCCGTAGCTTTGGGATTGAGATCCGTGGCCATGTCGATGGGTGAACCCGGGGCCAGATGGATGACCGCGAAGGAGATGATCGTAATCCCGATGAAGAGCGGAATCATCAAGACCAAACGTTTGATCAGGTAGAAACCCACTTTTCAATCTCCCGATAGATTCTCCATTTATCATAAACTTGGGTAAAGAGTGAGGCAAGAGAAATCCTTTGTTCTAAAGGTCTCAACTACGAATTCAATAGGACGCAGATTTCCACAGATCCCCGTAGATAAAACATGAAACAACCGTAAGTCGCAAGGCGCAAGTCGTAAGCACGAGTTAAAGATTTAACAATCCCCTTAGGCTTCATGCCTTACGATTTATGAATCCTAAAAATCTGCGTTTACCCTGTTAGATAGTGAACATCTAACAGGGTAAATCTGCGTCCCAATATATTTTTTCGTTTTTATTTCCGGCAACGGATCTCGGCATATCGGCAGAGGGCAGCCATGGCCCGGACCGCCCGTTCCGGGGCCCGGTAGCAGGGAAGCCTGTGATCCTGGACAAACGCTACGGCATCATCTTCCCGTTCTGTGAATGCTGAAGCGATGACCGGCTTGCCATGCCTCTCCGGCAGGCGCACAAAGGCTTCCATGGCTGAAAAGAAAAATC
>JAURYC010000171.1 GCA_030654105.1 Deltaproteobacteria bacterium | reverse complement strand
TTAAGTTAAGGATCTTTCTTGCTTTAGCGGATATGGCCGCCCATGATCGAAGCCATAATCCCGGCTGGAAACTGGTTGGGGCCCACACCGCATACCGACCAGGTTGCCCCTTCCGGCAGGAGGCTTTGCATATGCACCATATTCATCGGCGTGAAATGAACCCCTCCCGCCACTCCGAAGACGAGCTGAAAGTGCATGGGCTCTTCGAAAATCCCCTGTTTCCGTCAGCAGACTTTAGGTCAGGCAATCGTAATTATTTTCTATAAAATCCTTCAATGATATCTCCTAAGCATTTTTATAGCGACTCCCAATAAAAGATGATTCTCCCTAAGAAATTTTTAATCATTTTCCGAAGAAAGGCGGGCTTTCAGCTCGCTCAAAATGTTAAGCGCATCCAGGGGAGTGAGCTGGTTGGGGTCAATTTTTTTAAGGGCCTCGCGTAGCGGGTCGGCGGGAGGCTGAAAAAGGGTCCGTTGATGAGAATCCCAGGTTAATTTTTTCTTGCGGGAAATGGCCAGTTTGGGGACTCCGCCTTCGGTAAACTCGCCTTGTTCCAGGTTATGCAAAACTTCTTTGGCTCGGTCGATGACTTCCGGGGGAAGGCCGGCCAGCCGGGCGACCTGAATGCCGTAGCTCCGGCTCGTTCCTCCTTCCACTAATTTCCTCAAAAAAATCACCCGATCATTCCATTCTTTTACAGCCACATGAAAATTTTTTATTCGCGGCCGGGTCAGAGCCAACTCGGTCAACTCATGGTAATGGGTGGCAAAGAGGGTCTTAGGCCTCCACGGGCTTTCTTCATGAAGATATTCCGTTACCGCCCAGGCGATGGAAAGACCGTCAAAGGTACTCGTCCCTCGCCCGATTTCATCCAAGAGAATCAGGCTGCGCGGGGTGATGTTTCTTAATATATGGGCCACCTCTTCCATCTCCACCATGAAGGTGCTCCTGCCGCGGACTAAATCATCCGTGGCTCCTACCCGGGTGAAGATTCGGTCGACCAAGCATAGATTGGCCTCTTTGGCCGGGACGAAGCTTCCTATCTGGGCCATGATGCTGATCAAGGCTGCTTGCCGCATAATGGTTGATTTCCCGGCCATATTCGGGCCGGTAATGATCAAAATTTGCCGATCCTCGGAATTTAGGGCCAGGTCATTGGGGACGAAACGTTCTTCCAAGCCCATCCGTTCCAATACGGGATGTCGCCCTTCTGAAATCGCCAGGCTGTCTCCTTCATTGAATTGGGGACGATTATACCCGTAACGCTCCGCTACCTCTGCCAAAGCTGAAAGAACATCGATCTCCGCCAGGGCTTGAGCGATCCTCTGAATTTTTGGGACTTCGGCTGAGACTTTTTCCAGGACCTGAAGGAAAATTTGATATTCTAAAGTCTCTTTCTCTTCTTCGGCATTGAGTACCTGGGTTTCATATTCCTGCAATTCTTGAGTGATAAAGCGCTCGGCATTAGACACAGTCTGCTTTCTCATATAATGGGAAGGAACCGAGGGAAGGTTGGGTTTGGTCACCTCGATGTAATACCCAAAGACTTTGTTGTAGCGTACCTTCAGGGAAGAAATCCCGGTGCGCATGCGCTCTTTGGTCTCTAAATCAGCAATCCATCTTTTTCCCTCCCGGCTGATTTCCCGGAGCCGATCCAGGGTAGAATCAAAACCTTTCTTGATTAAACCCCCTTCTTTTAAGGTGATTGGTGGATTGTCTTCAATTGCCCTCTCTAAAAGATCTTTAATTTCTGGAAGTTCATCCAATTCTTGCAAGTATCGCTTGAAACTTTCGTGTTCCAGTGGCGATATAATGCTTTTGATTTCGGGCAGAAGATTCAAAGAAGATTCCAACGCTACCAAATCCCTGGCATTGGCTATGCCCAAGGAGATTCGCGCTGATAATCTTTCTATATCTTTGACCTGGCGCATGTTTTCTCGTAACCGTTGCCGGGAAACATCTTTTTCTTTCAGCTCGGAAACTTTGTCCAGGCGCTCATTGATCTTGTCCAAATTCATCAGCGGAGAGCTTAGCCAGCGCTTGAGCATCCGGCCCCCCATGGAGGTCACGGTTTCATCCAGAATTTCCAGTAATGACCCTTTCCTGCTTCGGGTGGCCAGGTTTTCAAAAAGCTCCAGGTTTTTGCGGGTGGTTTCATCCAAAACCATGTAATCTTGAACTTGATAAAACTCTAACCGGGAGAGGTGCCCGGGTTGAACCTTTTGCGTCTCTTCCACGTAAAAAAGGATTGCCCCGACTGCTTGCAGGGCTTGGTTTTTTCCTTCAGGGGGTAGTAGGCTGAAAGCTTTTAGGCGCTCTCGAGACCTTTCTCCATCGAATACTTCCGGGGGTAAAGGGCTATAAAGCGCATGAGGAAAGGCTTTCATAAGGTGCTTGGCCGGAGCCTGCTCTTTAGCGGTTTCGGGAAAAATGATCTCTTTCGGCTCTGTCCTCATTACCTCATCCAGTAAGGATTGGGCTGTATTCACTTCGGTGGCTAAAAAGTCTCCGGTAGAGGCATCCAGGATGGCCAACCCAAAACGTTCTTCCCCTAAAGATATGGCCATCAGAAAATTATTGGCCTTAGGCTGGAGATAATCGTCTTCCAGCACCATTCCTGGCGTAATAACCCGGATGACTTCGCGCCGAACAATTCCTTTAGCTTTAGAAGCCTCCTCCATCTGTTCGCAGATGGCGACTTTGTAACCCTGGTCTACTAATTTCTGGATGTAACTTGAGGCGGCATGGTAGGGAATTCCGCACAAGGGGATAGAATCTTCTTTGTTTTTATCGCGAGAAGTTAAAGTAATATCTAAAATTTTAGATGCTATAATCGCATCTTTAAAGAACATTTCATAAAAATCTCCCATGCGGTAAAAAAGAATGGCATCTGGATATTTTTCTTTCACCTCCAAGTATTGCTTGACCATGGGAGTAAGGTTATTCATTGTCCTGGTTCTCAATTAAAAATGTCCACTCAATTTACACCAGCCGGGATAAAAATTCAACCCGTAGGGAAATATAACTTGACTCCTATCCCTGAGATCCAATAAACTAATCACATGGATTTCAGGAAATTGCTTTAAATTTCCCATGAGGAGGTGTCGATATGCTGGTTAGAAAAAAGATGCAAAAGGATCTTGTCACCATCGCCAAAGGCGAACGAATGACAATAGCAAAAAAAATCCTCCAGGAAAAAAACATTCGCCATTTACCCGTCGTTGACGGGAAAAAACTAATCGGGTTGGTCACCAACATGGACATCCGCAAGGCCGAAGCCTCACCGGCAACTTCTTTGGAGATTCGCGAACTCCACTACCTCCTGGATAAACTCACGGTAGGGGAAATCATGACCCGCAACGTGATCACCATTTCCCCGGATATTTCTGTTGAGGAAGCAACCACTCTTCTTCACGACAATAAAATCGGCTGTCTGCCCGTGGTCGAAGATGGCAACTTGGTTGGCATCCTTACCGAAAACGACGTGATGGAGATCCTGATTGAAGTCATGGGGATGAAAGAGAAAGGAAGCCGGATCGAAGTTCTTGCGGAGGATAAACCTGGAGCCTTAGCCGACATCACCCGCATTATCAAGGAACATAATGTTAACATCATCAGCGTGGTCACGGATGCCGCCGACGAACCAGGCAAAAGGCTTGTGGTTTTTAAGCTCAAGACCTTCTACTTCGAGCCAATCAAAAAAGCCCTGGAAGCAGCGGGCTTTCCCGTTCAATACGCCAAGATCGAAAAATAGTGATCCAGGGTGAAAACCCGTTAATTGCCAGGCGTGAGGGAGATCTTTTCCCCTTACGCCTTACGCCTTGCCCCTTCACGATTCTTACCGCCCCCGACACCCACCCGGTGAATGGTTTAACCAGACGTCTGCTTAGCAGAGATTCGTTTCCGTTCCAAGTCAGCAATAGCTTTCTTTTGCTGGCGAATGCGAGAGCGAAGGCCAAGCTTGGAAAGTGAAGCGATCACCCCGGAGATCAGGAGGCCGATAAAAAAGAACAAAAAGGCCCATAAGAAGAGGGGTAAAGGAAGGCTTACCCATCCGAAATAATAATGCAACGCAACGGAATGGTCATTGTGGAGGGCAAAGCCAATGGCCGCAGCCAGGAAGAGGAGGTAAAAAATTCCTTTGAGAATATTCATGGTCCCCGTTCAGTTCTCCAACTTTTTAAAATAAAGCCGCAACTTATTATAAGTCTGTTTCAAGTGCTCGGGAATGACCCGGACTTCGGCGAGCATCGGCATAAAATTCATATCTCCCTTCCAGCGAGGGATGACATGAAAATGAAGGTGATAGAGAATACCCGCCCCGCCAACCCGGCCCAGATTCATGCCCACGTTGAACCCGGTGGGACAAAAAGCTTTTTTTAGAATGCTGATGGACTGTCCCAAATTATAGAGAATATCCTTCATCTCTTCCGCTTTTAGTTTACTAACGTCGTGGACGTGACGGACGGGGGCAATCATGAGATGGGCATAGGAATAAGGATACTGGTTGAGCATGACTAAAGAGAGGGATGTTCGGTGGATAATGAGCCTTTTTTCATCCGCTTGTTTGCCGACTGGACAAAAAATACATTTTCGCCCCTTGCGGTTGGATAGAATATAATCCATGCGCCATGGGGCCCAAAGATGCTCCATATTCGCTGACTCCTTTTCCTCGTATTTCATAAGTAAATAACCTGCCCCGAGATTGTCTCCCCCACATCCAGTAAACCAACGCTTTTCTTGGGGGCGTAAAGGCCGGTCGCAAATGCTCCGGGGTTGAAGAACAAAACCCCTTCCCGTCGGGTTTGAGAAGGAGTGTGGGTGTGGCCGAACACAATGCAATCCAGTTGGCCAAACTCTCTTCGGATCCGCTCTTCAATACCTTGCGGTCTCCCCCAGCCATGGATCAGTCCGATTTGGAACTTTCCGGCAGGGAAAGTGCGTTGGGCAGGTAACTTTATCCGCACGGCCGGAGAATCCATATTGCCGCAAACCGCCAGGATTTCTTTTTCGCCAAAGGACTCCAGGACCACGAGTTCAGTAATATCCCCGGCATGCAGGATCATTTCTGTCTCTTTGAAAGGGCCGGCGATAAGCTCCTCAAGCATCTGAATAGGCTGCATTAGATGCGTATCTGAGATGACCCCGATTTTCATAACTTAATCGGTCTCCTCTTGGCCAACGGTCTATATTATAATCTTTTTTTTTCCAACACAAGTCAATTTCCCCGCATTAAAAATATAAATTCACCGTGAGAGCGCAAGGCGCGAGAGCGTCAGAGAGACTTGATCTGGCAACTCCTCATTCCACATTCCGCACTCCGCATTTATATTTCAATCAATTCAATATCCCCCCAGGCGCCTAGCCTATCTCCAATGATGATCACCGTTCCGGTTAGACCTGGGATAGTCTTTGCTTTTTCCAATCCGCGGGGCAGGTCTGACGGAGAGCCAACAAGGTTTCCCACGGCCGTAGCTGCTGCATCGGCCAGTGCCGCCGAAGGCGAAAGGACGCAGACCGCATCCGCCCGACCCAAGCTAAGGGAAGGGCCAACTGTACCCGAAGAGGTGCAAACTCCCCACCCGTGGCTTACCGCGGGAATACGGAGGCCTACCCGAAAGCTTAACGGAGAAGTGTTCGCAAAAATGCCCACTCTTGATTCTTTGGCCGAAAGAAGAAAAATATCCCCGCCGTTCTCTACAATCACTTCCGGTGATTCCTGCAGAAGGTCTTGGCCCACAGACTCAGCCATTGCCCCGGCCACAGCCGCCATGGGCCCTACTCCAGCCAGTTGCGCCGCCCGGATCATTTCCTTGACGATGGGTGGAGCAAATTCATCAGCCGCCAGGGGAACCATGGATCGGAAAAACTCCGGATGTTGGGATATATATTTTTCGAGCTGGTAGCGGTAGCGAAGGATAGACTGGAAGGCCGATTGCTGGAGGTCTTGGGCGGCTCGAATATAAAGGTCCGTTTCCTTTACTTTTACCTGAAAAGAAATTAACCCTTGGTCCAGGAGAAGGTTACGGTAATTTCGCTCTTGATATCCCCGGATTTTGCCGTCAGACCTTAAATCCATGCTAAAATTTTTTATCCCTTAGAGGTCTGCCCCATACGGCGGTATTTCTCGTATCTTTTCTCTACCAGCTCTCCGACGGGAATCTCCTTTAGGGCCTTTAAATGGCGAATCAGGATTGCCGAAAGAATTTTTGCCGCGGCTTCAACATCCCGGTGGGCACCCCCCAAAGGTTCAGGGACAATTTCGTCAATCACCCCCAGTTCCCGAAGGTCGGTAGCAGTCCCTTTCAAAGCCTCCGCAGCTCTCTCTTTTTCCGTTTCGCTCTTCCATAGGATAGCGGCACAACCTTCTGGTGAGATGACCGAATAGGTGGCGTTTTCCAGCATGAGGATACGATCCCCCACTCCCAGGGCCAAGGCTCCCCCACTGCCTCCTTCCCCGATAACCACGGATAGGATGGGTACCTTGAGGGTGGCCATGGCCTGTAAGTTCTCCGCGATGGCCTCAGCCTGCCCTCTTTCTTCGGCTCCCTGTCCGGGATAGGCCCCTGGGGTATCGATCATGGTAATTAAGGGTTTCTCGAACTGTTCAGCCATTTTCATCAAGCGCCAGGATTTCCGGTAACCCTCGGGGTGGGGCATCCCGAAATTCCGGGCCACTTTCTCGTTTACTGTGCGTCCCCTCTGGTGGCCAATGACCATGACCGATTCATCCTGGAAATGGGCCAGTCCCCCGACTATGGCGGGATCGTCGCTAAACTTGCGGTCCCCGTGGAGTTCCATAAAATCCGTGAAGAGACGTTCAATGTAATCCAAGCAAGTAGGCCGGTTGAAATGCCGGGAAAGTTGGGTTTTTTGCCAGCGGGTGAGGTTGGCATAAATTTTACTCAATACCTTCTGGAGGCGTTTTTCCAGGTGGGCAATTTCTTCGGTGACCTTTCCGTCGGGATGATAGGAGAAGGCACGTAGTTCTTTGATTTTTTTATCGATCTCGGCGATTGGTTTCTCAAAATCTAAATAATAAATGGCCATATTCCCGCGTTCCTTGGGTTACTTGCGTTTGTCGCGTTACTTGCGTTTATGGGATCTCTGAAAAAGAGTTAATAACCAAAGCAAATAAATCCACTCACGCCTTAAATGCTGTAACTCGCTATCGCCATAAACGCTATAACTCTATTAACGCTTAGCGCAATTACGCTTGAAAACTTACCGCTTCATAACCCAGCAAATCGCGCATTCGCTGGATCAGTTGATCCGAAGAGGTCAGCTTCCATTCATCCCCCAGAACGATCACCGCCTCCCGCCTTTCCGGGAGGAGCAAGTGTAAATAAGCGGGGCAATTGCCGCGGCAATCCTCAAAGATTTCTTTGATGGCCACAAGGTCATCCCGGCTCAAGCCCTCTGAGCGAACGCGTAAATGAACCGTGGTCGTTAACTTACTTACCGCTTGTTCAAAAGGCAGGATTTCATTGGCGATGATTTTGACATTCTCTTCCCCCGCATCGACTCTCCCCTTGATGAAGACGGGTTCTTCGCCCTTCAGCAGCAATGAGGAATTTTTGTATAATTCCGCAAAAATAATCACTTCCACCACCCCGTTCAAATCCTCCAGGGTTACGAAGGCCATGCGATCGCCTTTTTTGGTCGTAATCTCCTTTAAAGCATTGACCACACCCCCGATGACGATCTCCTGCCCGTCAGCGATTTCCCGAATTTGTTGGGTGTTGGTAGTGGTTAAACGCTGCAGGGCTTCGGCGTACCGGGTCAAGGGGTGGCCGGTGAGGTAAAAACCCAGAGTTTCTTTTTCAAAAGCCAGCCGCTGGCTCTCGGGCCATTCCGGCACAACGGGGAAACGGGGTTCGGCTTTTCCTCTACCCGACTGAATACCTCCGAAGAGAACGATCTGAGGGTTGCTCCGCTCTCGTTCCAATCCCTGGGACCACTCCATGGCTTCCTCCAGCCCGGCAAGGAGTTGGGCCCGAGAAGGTCCGATGCTGTCAAAGGCTCCGCATTTAATCAGGCTCTCGATGACCCGCTTGTTTACCTTCCGCAAATCCACTTTGAGGCAAAAATCGGGAAACGACCCAAAATTCTCCTTCTCTTCTCGGGCCAACAAAATGGATTGAGTGGCGGCCTGTCCCACATTCTTGACTGCGGCCAAACCGAAACGAATCTTTCCCCCTACAACCGTAAAATCCTGCTGACTCTCGTTGACATCAGGGGGAAGAACTTCAATCCGCTTATCGCGGCATTCGCTGAGGTAACGCAATATTTTATCCGGGTTCCCCATTTCGCTGCTCAGCAACGCCGCCATGAATTCTACCGGATAATGAGCCTTTAGGTAGGCCGTCTGATAGGCAATCAAGGCGTAGGCTGCGCTGTGCGACTTGTTGAATCCGTATTCGGCGAATTTGGCCATCAGGTCAAAAAGTTTTTCGGCTTTCTTCTCCGCAATTTTATTGCGTTGGGCCCCTTCCATGAATTTCTTCTTCTGCATGGCCATCTCGTCGGCCTTCTTTTTGCCCATCGCCCGCCGCAGGATGTCGGCATCCGCCAAACTGAAGTTCGCCAGTAAAGTAGCGATTTGCATCACCTGTTCCTGGTAAACGATGACCCCATATGTTTCCTCGAGCATTCCTTTCAGCTCCGGAACCTCGTAAACGATGGGAACCTTCCCCTGTTTGCGCTTGATAAAATCTTCCACCATCCCACTCTTCAAAGGCCCCGGACGGTAAAGAGCCAGGAGGGCGACTAAATCTTCAAAACGCTCGGGAAGCAATCGAACCACCAAGTCTCTCATCCCGGAACTTTCCAGCTGGAAAACCCCGGAAGTGTCACCCGAACAAAGCAATTCATAGGTCTGGCGATTGTCCAATGGGATTTTCCGCAGGTCCAGTTTTTCTTCCCGGGAAAGATGAACCCGCTTGATTACGTCTGCGATCATGGTCAGGGTTTTCAGGCCTAAAAAGTCAAACTTGATCAGCCCGATCTTTTCCACATCTTTCATCGGGTACTGGGTAACGACTTCGTTTTTCTGGCCCCGGTAAAGAGGGACCACCTCTACCAGAGGGGTACTGGCAATCACTACGCCGGCGGCGTGGGTCGAGGCATGGCGCGGCAGTCCTTCTAAAGACTGGGCCAGGGTCAGGAGCTTCTGCACCTCGGGGTTGCTTCTGGCCAGTTCTTTTAATCGCGGTTCCTGCTGGAGCGCTTCCTCCAAGGTGATATTCAAGGCATTGGGAATCATCTTGGCAATGCGGTCCACTTCACCATAGGGCATGTCCAATGCCCGCCCGACGTCCCGGATCACGGCTCTGGCCTGCATCTTGCCAAAGGTAATGATCTGGGCTACGTGATCGGCACCATACTTATTTCTAACGTACTGGATTACTTCTTCCCGGCCCTCAATGCAAAAGTCAATGTCGATATCCGGCGGGCTAACCCGCTCCGGGTTCAGAAACCGTTCGAAGAGTAAGCCGTTGGCTATGGGGTCGATCTCTGTGATCCCCAGGCCATAGGCCACCAGAGACCCTGCGGCCGATCCCCTCCCCGGTCCCACGGGAATACCCTGCTTTTTGGCATAACGGATGAAGTCAGAAACGATGAGGAAATATCCGGCAAAACCCATCTTCTGGATCATGCACAGCTCTTGCTGCAAACGCTGGTAGTAAAATTCTCCCGACTTCGATCGATCCAGTATCTCCGTCAGGCGTTCCTCCAGCCCTTTCCGGGCCGATTTCTCCAGGAAACTGTCCAGGGTTTCGCCATCGGGAACCTGGAATTGCGGGAATTGCAGTTCATTCAACTTTAGCTCGAGGTTACAGCGCTCGGCGATCTCCACGGTATTCTGCAGCGCCTCCGGGCAGTAGGAGAATAACGCCTCCATCTCTTCCGCCGAGCGGAAGAAAAATTCCTCGGTGGAAAATTTCATTCGGTCCACATCCCGCAAGGTTTTCCCCGTCTGGATGCAGAGAAGAATCTCGTGGGCTTTGGCGTCTTCTTTTTTCAGGTAGTGACAATCGTTCGTAGCCACCAGGGGAAGAGATAGCTCGCGGGCGATTTCCATCAGGCCGGCGTTGACTTTTTTCTGCTCGGGAATTTTATTTTCCTGTAGCTCCAGGTAAAAACGCCGGTCCGGAAAAATGGACTTCATCTCTTCAGCCGCCAGCCGAGCCTTGTTTTTGTCGCCGCCGGCCAAATAGAAGGGGATTTCCCCCTTCAGGCAGGCGCTCAAGGCGATCAGCCCTTCATTGTGCTGCCGCAATAATTCCTTATCCACCCGCGGGCGGTAATAGAACCCTTCGAAATAACCCGCGGAGACGAGTTTCAAAAGGTTGCGATATCCGACAAGGTTCTTGGCCAAGAGGATCAGGTGAAACGAGGCCTCGGAAATTCCCTTGGTGGCTTTTTCGAAACGGCTTCCGGGAGCTACGTAGACCTCGCAGCCGATGATGGGTTTGATTCCGTGGCGCAGGGCCTGTTGGTAGAACTCGATGGCCCCAAACATGGAGCCATGGTCGGTAATAGCCAGAGCAGGCAGGCGATAGCTCTTGGCCTGATTAAAAAGCTCTTCCAGGCGAATGGCCCCATCCAGAAGGCTGAATTGGGTATGGAGATGAAGGTGGACAAAGTTCGCGTGTTTCATAATAAATCAGTGTCAGTGTCAGTGTGAGTGAAAAAGTTCAAAACCAATAAATGCCTAAAGTGCGCTAAAGTGTCTAAAGTTTAAAATGAGGAGTTTTTATTCCTTACGCCTCGCGCCTTACGCGCTAAGCCGTTATTCCCACTCAATCGTGCTGGGAGGTTTGGAGGATATATCATAAACTACCCGGTTGACGCCTTTTACTTCGTTGATGATGCGGTTGGAAATCGTCCCCAGAAGTTCCGGAGGTAACGGCACCCAATCGGCGGTCATCCCGTCCAAACTTTGGACCACTCTTAAAGCCACGACCCGCTCGTAGGTCCGCTCATCCCCCATGACTCCCACGGTTTGTACGGGAAGAAGGACGGCAAAGGACTGCCAAACTTTCATATACCACCCCGTCCTCCGAAATTCCTCCTCCACAATGGCATCAGCTTCCCGGAGGATGGACAGGTCTTCGCGGGTTACCGGCCCCAGGATCCGCACGGCCAAACCAGGTCCTGGAAAGGGTTGGCGTTCGATGATCTCCCGGGGCAATCCGATTTCTTTGCCCACCGCCCGCACCTCATCCTTGAAGAGTTCCTTCAGGGGTTCAATCAGCTTGAGATGCATGCGCTCGGGCAAACCGCCCACGTTGTGGTGGCTCTTGATCTTGGCTGAGGGCCCCTTAAACGATATGGACTCTATCACATCGGGATAAAGAGTCCCCTGGGCCAAAAACTTAGCCCCGCCGATTTTGTGGGCCTCTTTTTCGAACAAGAAGATGAACTCATTGCCGATGATCTTCCTTTTTTGTTCCGGTTCCACCACACCTGCCAATTTTTCCAGGAATAAATCGCTTGCATCCACTGCCCGGAGGTTTAACCCCAGATGCTTGCCAAAGAGTTTCTGGACTTTTTGCGCTTCCTCTTTGCGTAACACCCCATTGTCTACGAAGATGCTGGTCAACTGGTTACCCACCGCTCGGTGCAAGAGCAGGGCGACAACCGAAGAATCTACCCCCCCACTCAGAGCACAGAGCACCTTTCCCTCGCCAATCTCTTCCTGCAGGGAGCGAATGGTGCGGGTGACGAAGGATTCCATCGTCCAATCGGCTGGACATTGACAAATGCGCCAAAGAAAATTTTTTAGAATCTCTTTGCCTACCGGAGTATGGACAACTTCCGGATGAAACTGTACCCCAAAGGCTCTCAGTTCTTTATTCTTGATCGCGGCCACCGGGGAATTACTGGAATGGGCGATGGCCCGGAATCCTGGCGGCGGGACTTCAATGCGATCGCCATGGCTCATCCACACCTGGATGGACGCCCCACGATCCAATCCGGCAAAAAGGTCCTCGGCGTCATCGACAATCAGTTCGCTGCGGCCATACTCGCGCTTCAGCGATTTACCGACTTCGCCCCCCAAGACGTGGGTCATGAGCTGCATGCCATAGCAGATGCCCAGGGTAGGAATGCCTAAGCGGAAAAGTTCGGGCGGGCTAAGAGGAGCTTGGGTTTCGTACACGCTGGCCGGCCCTCCGGAGAGGATGATTCCCCTCGGGTTGAAAGCCTGGATGGCCTTCAAGTCAATATGATACGGATGGATTTCGCAATAAACCTGGCATTCGCGCACCCGGCGGGCAATTAACTGGGTGGTCTGCGATCCATAATCGAGGATTAAAATTCGGCCTTGAAAAGCTTTGGCCTGCATAAAGTGATTAAGATTCCTTAAAGGGATTCTCTTCTCCCACGCTGTAGTTGGGAGCTTCTTTGGTAATGATTACATCATGGACATGGCTCTCCCGTAACCCCGCACTGGTAATTCGGGTGAATCGGCTTTTTTCCTTCAATTCTTTTAGGCTGCGGCATCCCAGGTACCCCATTCCCGCGCGTAATCCTCCCAATAATTGATAGACGCTCGAGGATAAGGGTCCTTTGTAGGGAACACGCCCTTCGATTCCTTCCGGTACAAGTTTAATCTCTGATTCCACATCGTCTTGATAATAGCGGTCTTTGCTGCCGCTCTTCATGGCCTCTAAGGAGCCCATTCCCCGGTACATCTTATAACTCCGCCCCTGGTAGAGTACCATCTCACCCGGACTTTCGTCAGTTCCCGCGAAAAGGCTTCCGATCATCACTGTATCCGCGCCCGCGGCCAGCGCTTTGGTGATGTCGCCTGAAAATTTGATACCCCCGTCAGAGATCAGGGGAATATCGTAGCGCTGAGCCACCCGGGCGCTCTCCTGGATGGCAGTAATCTGAGGAACTCCTACGCCGGCAATCACCCGCGTCGTGCAGATCGATCCCGGCCCCACTCCCACTTTTACGGCATCTGCTCCGGCTTGGATCAAAGCTTCCGTTCCCTCGGCCGTGGCTATGTTTCCGGCGATCAGCTGACATTGGGGAAAGACCCGCTTGGTCTCCCGTATGGCCTCTACCACTCGCCGGGAATGGCCATGGGCGGTATCGATGACGATCACATCGGCGCCAGCTTTCAGCAAGGCCTCCACCCGGGCTTCCCGGTCTGCGGAAACGCCCACGGCCGCCCCAACGCGTAACCGCCCCAGGCTGTCTTTGCACGAATTGGGATATTTAATGGTCTTCTCAATATCCTTGATGGTGATCAACCCTTTGAGGTTGTTGTTTTCATCTACGACCAGAAGTTTCTCGATCCGGTTTTTGTGCAAAAGGCGCTTCGATTCTTCCAGAGTGATACCCACAGGCGCCGTCACCAGGTTTTCTTTGGTCATCACGGCTGAAATGGGCTGATCCAGCTGGGTCTCAAACCTTAAATCGCGGTTGGTCAAAATTCCCAAAAGCTTCCCCTGGCGGGTCACGGGGACACCCGATATACGGTATTTACGCATGATTTCCAAGGCTTCGTAAATTCTTTGATCTGGGTCCACGGTAATGGGATCCACGATCATGCCGCTTTCCGATTTTTTCACCTTGTCCACCTCCGCCGCTTGGGTGGTGATGGACATGTTGCGGTGGATGATTCCGATCCCCCCTTCCCGGGCCATGGTGATGGCGGTTTGAGCTTCGGTTACGGTATCCATGGCGGAACTGATCAGGGGCATGTACAGCCGGATGTCTTTCGTCAGACTCGTGGAGATATCTACATCGCGAGGGAGAATCGCGGATTCGGCCGGAACCAGAAGGACATCGTCGAAGGTGAGGCTTTCGGTTACTTTTTCGGGGAGCATCTTTAACTCCTTGTGGCGAGAAGAAAGAAGATTTTTAAATACTTTATTATGCCCATCTTCTGATGTCAAGGATGGAAAAAGCCTCGTCTCCCCTCCCCTTTCAACCTCGCTATTTAGTATTGCGCTATTTATTTCTCTCCCATATCCTGGGGATGGTGCTTTCCATGCAGCTCAACTCTGCCCGTTATGTCAAATTGCATGTCGTTATCATTTTGAATAGAACTCCTTTTGTGCTATCATGCTATCATAATTCCAAAGAACGCTGTGCAATGTGGGGGGAGGAAATGGAAACTAAACTAAACAACCCTCGACTATAAGTCGAGGGGTTTTATGAAGGGTCGATTTCAAATCGACTATCATCCGTAACCGGTTCGCCTTCTTGCTCTTGAATATACTGTTGTATAAGCTCATCT
>JAURYC010000170.1 GCA_030654105.1 Deltaproteobacteria bacterium | reverse complement strand
CCCTTTATGTCCCCGTTATCACCTAAAATAAACAAGGAGGTGTATCATGGCTCAAAATACTAAAGAACAAAGGAAGGAAAAAGTAATTGAAGTTTTGAACAAGGCGCGCGGCATGGAGTTGCAGGCCATTGCCCAGTACATGAACCAGCATTATAATTTAGACGACATGGATTACGGAGATATGGCCGCGAAGCTCAAGCTCATAGCAATCGATGAGATGCGCCACGCCGAGATGTTTGCAGAGCGAATTAAGGAATTGGGTGGAGAACCGACCACAGAGCCTGCAGGAAAGGCGGAAAAAGGCCAGAAAGTCCAGTCAATCTTTTCATTTGATGCAAAACTCGAGGACGATACAATCGACGCTTATAACCAATTCCTGTTAGTGTGCAGAGAAAACGGCGACAGCATCAGCGTAAAAATTCTGGAAGCGATCATCGATGAAGAACAGGTGCATTTCAACTACTTTGACAATGTCAGTGATCACATCGAGAAGCTCGGCGAAACATATCTTGCTCAAATCGCCGGGACACCCTCTGCCACTGGGTTACAGACGCAGGGCTTTGTTGCCAGACAGGGCTCTGGCGCTACACAGGGCGGCGCATAACGTCGAAAAAAGAAAGAATTTCAAACCTAGAGGCAGGTGTATTTTTTCGTTAGCCAATTGGGGAGATTTCTTATGAGTTTGGAAACCTGGGGAGCATTTGCCATTGCCGCGATCATCCTTCTGGTGATACCGGGCCCAACAATTATTTCGGTAATAAGTCACGCCGTTGTAAACGGACGAAGAGCGGTGATACCGCTGGTGATAGGTGTAGCCGTTGGTGATTTCACAGCGATGACCCTTTCCATTTTAGGGCTGGGAGCAGTCTTAGCGGCTTCCCCAATGCTTTTTTCTGTATTGAAGTGGTTGGGAGTCGCTTACCTGCTTTACCTTGGTATCAAAATTTGGCGATCGAATCCCGAGATAGCGAAAACCAGCACCACCGCTGCAGGAGCTTCCAAGAGATCGCTTTGCACAAGTACGTTCACTGTGACTGCCTTGAACCCTAAGAGCATCGGTTTTTTCGTTGCCTTCTTGCCTCAATTTGTTGATCCGCAAGGCCAGGCAGTTCCCCAGTTTCTCTTACTGGGGGCAACATTTCTCGTACTGGGGTCCATAAACGCAACCCTATATGCTTTCTTCGCTGGCAACCTCCGCGAGACGATTCAGAATTCAAGGGCGCGTCGTTGGTTGAATCGCTGTGGTGGAAGCGCCTTGATGGGTGCCGGCGTTTTTGCAGCAGTTATGCAGCGCTCTTTATGACAAGCCGACCAACGGCTGAACTAGGGCCGTTTGTATTATAGAGGCAGATCTATGGGGGTTTCGAGATGAAAATACAAAAAGTGGAAGCTTATGTGCTCCAGGGGCTCTTAGGGGATAAAGCCTTTGGCTGGTCTCAGGGGGTGGCGAATAGGCGACAGACAGCTCTGGGTTTGGTCTCTACGGATAGCGGTATCCAAGGGGTAGGGGAGGCCTTTTACTACGGGGGGCCAGCTAAGATCGTGGCCAGCGCCTGGAACATACCACTTATCCCTCATGTCTGGGGAACCAATGTGGGCTTGGCTGCCTCTCTGCAATTCTTCGCGGCCCTGCCCCATTTTCCCGAGCGCCGTTACCCGGCAGAACCCTTTTTTGAATTCGATCGTTCGCCCCACCCCCCCGTGCGGCTGAGGATTTTGCATTTAGACAAGGTCCGAATGACATCTTGGGTGAAAGGCTCTGTTGGGCCTACCAACAATGCATCCGCGTCGGCAGCGTTTTTTATGATATCTCCTTCGGTAAACAAGGGGACCTCGACCCGTTGGGCCCCAAATCGGGTCAAAACCTCACCGGCCAGAGTAGATGGTAATGCTGGACGGGCAACCACTTTGAATGCCATATAAACCCTCCTTCTTAAAGGTTATAATTCTTTTTCTCCTCGCCTCCCGAGGAATCCATTGGCCAGCAGTGCGGTGATCACGATTAGTCCCCCCACCAAAGCGGTGTTCGTAGGGCGCTCGCCGATACCGAGCCATACCCAGATAGGACCGAGCGTCGTCTCCAGCAGTGCGAACAGACCTATTTCTCTGGCGGTGAGATATCGCGTCGCCATCGTCATCAGCACACACCCCGCCCCAAGCTGTACCCAGCCCATGATCCACAATAGCGTCAGGTCGCGAAGCGTGGGCGTGAGAGGCCAAGCGAGCGGGAGTGAAATGATGATCGAGAAGATGCCCGCGAGCATAACCGCCGGCACCATGCTCACGCTGGCATGGGCGCGACGCAGCACGACCACGTTCAAGGCAAAGGCGGTGGGCACGCCCAACGCGAGGAAGTTGCCGAGGCTCCGACCGGAGTCCAGGCCCTCGGAAAACATGAGCACGATGCCCGCAAGCGCTACCGCTATCGCACCCCAAGTTCGCAATGGCACTAGTTCACGGAGAAAGATCCTGCCAAACAAAGCTACAAAGAACGGCCCGACGCTCATCAGCACAAAGGTGTTGGCGACAGTATTGCGCGTAACCGAGAGGATGAAGAAGAAGAAAGTGGAAGCAAGCAATGCCCCCGCCAACGCGCCCTGCCTACCGACCTCAGCGATTTTCTCGAACATCTTCGTCCGGTGCCATAAGGCGAGTACGCCGAGCAGGAAGATCACCATGAAAACCGAGCGCCAAAAGACGATCTCCCATGGGTCAGTGAGGGTAACGTTGCGAACAAGGATGCCGCCGGAACTCCAGCACAAACCGGCGCCGATCATCATCAGCACGCCCTGGCGATGGGTTTGCCGATTCGCCGCTCGAAAGCCCGATAGAGAAAAAAACGGATGTTGAGAAGGGGATGGTGAATGTTTCATTCCTTAATTGATTCTCTCCTCGAATTCAACAGTGGCCTGCTCCGGCGTGTGCCTCGTCCAATTCGGCGGTTACTTTACTCTTTTACTTGGGGGATGGCAATAAAAAAAGGTTCCATTCGGAATAAATATCCAGCAATGAATTTGGTGGTTGGCTACGCGGAGAAGGAGTTAAGAGGATGGTTTAAAATGCTACACTTGACAAAGAAGGTCTTCGTCCGCTATTCTTTTCTTGGCCACTTCTTTTTTAGAAAGATTTTTATCCTAATGAGAGTCCCACCACTTTTTAACTTGATTGAAGAGGAATTTCTTTTTTGGACACGGATGTACACAGAAAGTCGCTTAGCGCTTAGCGCTATGCGCATAGCGTCTTTTTTGTTTCTGCGGTTATCTGCGCAAATCTGCGTCCTATTAAATTTCCGCCAAAGTAGAAAAAGGAGGGGTAGAGAAAGCCCTAAAGGAGAAAAGATCTACATGAATAGGAAATTTTTTCGTTTTGGTAAATGGACCCTGTTGATCGGGTTATTTTTTTTCTTAACCGCTGCCTGCGCGACCAAAAGGTACTGGGGTCCAACCATGGGCCGATCGGCGGACTCGCAGTTTACTCCAGCCGATGCTTTGGAGAAAGCTTTAAAATCCGCTTCCTTCGAAAAATATCGAGGGAAAAAGATCTGGATCGAAGTTTATTCCCTAACCGAACGGACTGGGGAGGAGAGTCCGGAAGAGCGTTTTCTCCGTTCCTGGATCGGCGAAAAATTTGTTGCCCAGGGAGCCCGGGTAGCTACTTCCAGGGATCAAGCCGATATTTCGCTGGAGGTGAAAGCTAGAGTTTTTGGGGTGAATCAGACCCGGAGAGATTTTATTCCCTTGTTTTATGCGGAATCGACTCACGGCATAGTCGATCTGCACCTAACTTATTATGAAAAGGAATCAGGGAAAATCCTGCACACTGAAGATCTGAAAGGCGAAGCCCGGTATCTGGAGTACTATATTCTTTACATGATCGGGCCTTTCAAATCGATCAAGTAAGTGGGAGGAAATGAATTGTTTTTTCCCCTTGGCCTTCTGGTTCTCTGGTTGATTCTTCCGTCCTGCGCGACGGTTGACTACGTTCCGCCTGGGCAGGGAACTTCTGCGGAACATCAGTCCGCCTTGGCGAAATCCCTGGAGGAGAATATGAAAGAGATTCTCTTCGATCCTGCGGGGAAAGCTGTGGATCTCCATGTCCAAGTCCTGGGAGGATTTCAGAACTCATTGGGCCTGGAAAGATACGTGAAAAGCCTCTTCCGGGAATGGGTCGTAGGAAAAGGCGGAGAGGTTGGCCCAGGGGAATTCCGGATGGATGTCTTTCTACCCGTTCTGGGCACAACGGCTACCCGCCGAGACCTTAGTTACCAGAATATCCCCCTGTATTACAGCGAGCGGTTTCAAACCACGGCACGGTTGATCGTCGTGGTCCGGGATGCCGAAGGAATCATGGTGTGCCTCTGGCAGGGGAAACAAAGCGGGGCTGACTTAACAGATATCTATCTCATGCGTATATTCGGGCCTTTCGATGTACCCTTGCCGGGTCGATGACCTGCTTTTCTCTGGGTTTTTATTTTCCCAGACCCAATATTTGCCGGGCTTCCTTTGCCGTAGCCACTTCCCGGTCCATAAGGTTGGCGATTTCTACCACTTTTCTGACCATCTCCGCATTGGTTTTAGCCAAAACGTTCTTTTGAATGTAAAGATTATCTTCGAACCCAACCCGGGCATGTCCGCCATTGGTCATAGAAGCCGCGGCCATTTGAAAATGCTGCGCCCCGATGGCGAAAGCATACCACAGGGTTTCGCCGGGCAGGTTGTTGCGCATATAAACCATATTCTCGGTGGTGGCTTCGATGCCCCAGGGAATGCCCAGGCAGAGTTGGAATAAAGGAGGCTTGGCCACAATCCCTTGGCGGATCAGATGTTTGGCGATACGGATATGGCCGATGTCGAAAACTTCGAGTTCCGGCTTGACCCCTGCTTCTTTGATCAGGCCAGCCATTTTCTCCACGATGGGCACCAGGTTGATGAATGCTCTCGGCCCGAAGTTCAAGGTCCCCACATCCAGAGAACAGAGTTCGGGCTTCAGTTTCAGCACATGTTCTACGCGCTCTTCCGGGCTCTTCAACTCTGAAGTATTCCAGGTATTGCTCTGCGGATCGTAAAGCAGGCGTCCCCCGGAGCCGGTGCTGAGGTTAATCACCATGTCACATTTTTCCCGGATGCGTTCGTAAACTTCCTTGTAGAGCTCAAACTTCATTGAGGGGGCATGGGTCTTCGGATCCCGGACGTGAATATGGCAGACTGCCGCTCCGGCATGATAGCTTTCGATGGCGCTTTCCGCGATCTCCTGGGGAGTCATGGGCGGGTAGGGAGTCTTCTCCCGGGTAGTGATGCCTCCGATAATGGCGACGGTAATGATCAGTTTATCCATTTTTCCCTCCGTTGATTCAGTATAGGATCACTTGACGACAGTATTTCTATAAAGGAACTGGATTATAATGTCAATCGTAATTTCGTATTACTTTTACCGCAGAGCCCGCAGAGGACGCAGAGAAAAACTAGCCTGATGAACCAATGACCTAATGACGCAATAACCCAATGACTTGATCCCACCTTCCTCAGGGATAATCGGGGCGAATGGTAATTTCAATGGCTTCTGGTTACCCTTCGGTTGGAGGGGGCATCATGACTTTGAGAGCCTTGGGAAGAACGCGGAACGCTACGGGAGTTTTTCCAATTAACTCTCCGTCTCCCTGGAAGGTGAGCGGGGGAAAAGATTCAATAACGCCCTCGGTGGCGGAAAGCAGACGAGCCCGAGGGATTCCCCTAAACCCGAGCGAAAGAAAAAGGGGGAAAAGTGTCAGGAGATGAAATTTGGCAATACCGGGTATCAAACAGATTTCCATCAACCCATCGTCAAGCTTTCCGAAGGGGGTCGTCTTGACAAATCGAGCGTAGCGGCGAATGTTGGTGAAAAGGACTTGCCAGGCTGGCCCCTGGTAATGCCAATTCCCCGCGGCAATGGAAACCCTGGGAGGGCGAAATTTAAGAAATTCTACCCAAGTCGCAAAAAAGAAAGGAACAAAACCTTTCCAATGTTTTCTCCATTCACTGACCCGCTTGACAACGCCTGCATCTAATCCCAATCCCGCAGCCCCCGCGATAAAAACTCCGGAGTGGGTTGTGATGATATCCACCATCTTGGGTCGACCTGTGGTGAGAAGAGCCAGAGCCCGGTTTAAGTTTAAGGGAATATTCCAGTTCCGGGCCAAGTCATTGGCAGTGCCCAAGGGGAGTAGTCCCAAAGTGGTCGGGCGGTTCACCAGGGCCGGAAGGAGGGAATGAACCGTCCCGTCTCCTCCGCAAGCAACAAGAAGGTCGCATCCTTTGTCCTGAGCGTTCCGGGCCATAGCGAGAGCTTCATCAGGATGTCGGGGAAGGAAGCAATCAGCGGAAAATCCAAGTTCTGAGAGCTTTTTAACCAAGGGAGAAAGGAGATTTCTCCCTTGGCCTTTGCCTGCAGATGGATTGAGGATAAACAGGGATTTCAACTGTTTCCCATGAAGTTTATTTTCGGGATGGAGGAAAAATGGCCAATCCTTTCAGCACCGAAAGGTGAGACCCTCATGCCGAATACCCCCAAGGGGCTTAGGAACATGGGCTCTGGAGGCCAACGTTTTTTCACGTTGCTTGCTTTGTGGGGTTCTGGTGTTGTTAGCGATTCTTCTTCCGGGATTTGCAATAGTCTTTAGGCCGGAGAAAGAGATGATAAAAAAGGGTTCCGCTCAGAGCCAAAAAAAACTCGACCACCCGTTCTTTGAAACTCGATCCGACAAAGTCCAAATTTTTCAAGCCTTCCTATTATAATCAGTCTTTCAGGGCGTAAGTAACGAAGCGCCCTTTCTTTTCGATAAGTATTTTGTCTTCTCGGGCCAGCCACCCAATGGCCTGAAGAATTAAATTGGGGTCAGCCTTTATGCCCTTCTTCAATTGGTTCAAATTGGATTCCCCATTTTGCTTGAGGAACATCCAAACCTTACCGGCAATCTCCCCGATTTGGTCAATCATGGTGTCCTCCTGGCATTATTTTATCATTATACCTTTTTTATCCGGGGACAGCCAGGATTTTTTTGAAGAGTTATGCAAACTCCTGGTCGGTAACGTACATAGAGGCAGTGGCTTCAGCCGCCAGGGTACCGTCTTCCAACTCGGCCCTGGCATAGGTTTCTATAAGTTTCCGGGTTCTTTTTTTCACCTCGCCGGTAAGAAAGATTTTTTGGCCGGTGCGGATGGTTTTCCGGATGCGCATTTCCATCTTAGCTGTCATCCCCTTGATGCCCTGAAAATAGAGGACATACCCGAAGGCTTCGTCCAAACAGAGGGCGAGAAGGCCACCGTGGAAAATGCCGTTCCAGCTTTGATGGTAGGGGCCAGGAATAAACTCCGCTTTCGCCTTCCCATCTTCAAAGCGGAAAGCCAGCTTTAAGCCAATGGGGTTACCCTGGCCGCAGGCAAAGCAAAGATTGTATTTGTCCCGCGCAGCAATTTCCATTTTAAAATCCTATTCTTCCTGGGTGAGTTCTTTGTTGGGATTTAACTCAGGTCGCGGAAATCGCCGGGAACCTTCAAGCGGGGACGATTGGCTTTTTTCACCCCCAGGGCATCGTCGGCGATCAGAATGCGCATGATGTTGGCAGTGCCTTCCCCCACCTGATAGAGCTTGGAGTCCCGGTAATATTTTTCCACCGGATGTTCGAGGGAATAACCCATCCCTCCATGGATTTCCATGGCCCATCCAGCAGCACGCACCGCTGCTTCGCCGGCAAAATATTTGGCCAGGGCAATTTCCCGGGTAAAAGGCCGCCCCTGATCATTTAACCAAGCCCCCCGGCGGACCAGGAAACGGGCAGCTTCGGTGTAGGTAACCATATCGGCGATGATCTGTTTGACCATCTGGTAGTCCCGAATCGGGCGGCCGAATTGTACGCGCTCATTCGCATACTTTACGGAGGCATTGAGGCAAGCCTGGCAAATCCCTACGGCGCCACTACCCACGCTGATCCGACCCCTGTCCAGAGCGGTCATGGCCACTTTAAACCCGCCCCCCCATTCTCCCAGGAGGTTTCCTTGGGGCGCCGTGACATCTTCCAAAAAAACCTCGGCAATGGGCGAGGCTTTATCCCCGAGCTTAGGGATTTCATGGGGCTGCCAGCCCGGCTGATTGGTCTCTACCACAATGGCACACAGACCGTTATGTTTAAGAGATCGGTTAAAAGTGCAATAGACCACGGCATAATCGGCTACGGTTCCGTTGGAGATCCAGGTCTTGGACCCGTTGATCAAGAAGTAGTCTCCCTTGTCCACGACCTTGGTCTCGATGGCCGCGATGTCCGATCCGGCGTTAGGCTCGGAGAAACACGTACAGCCTAATTTTTCGGCCGTAACCAGACCCTTAACATATTTCCGGCGCACGGCATCATTCCCCCATTCCATCATCGTGTAGGGCACGGTCATGGCCTGAAGATTGAAAAGAGCCCGCAATCCCGAGTCGTAAGTGGAGATCTGCTCGCAGACAATGGAATGAGCCAGAAAGCCCGAGTTTGAACCTCCCATACCCTCGGGGAAGGCACTCCCGAAAAGGCCCAGTTCCCCCATTTTACTCACCAGGTCACGGTTGAACTCTTCTTTTTTCAAATTGGGAACAACTTCTTTTTCCGCAAAATTCCTGGCCATTTGCTCCATGGCCGCTTGTTCCTCGGTGAGATCAAAATTCATGGCTTAACTCCTCATTGGGTTTCTGCTAATAAAGGGAAAATATGTTGCGAATTTTTAGGGAAGGCCTTTTCTTGCCGACCCAAAACAAATTAATATTTTTTCCTCAAAAGGTCAAGAAGTTTGGGATGAAGATAATGGAGGGGCATAGATGATCAAAACCTTGAGGGGAGGTTCTTCCAGCGGGGTGACCCTGTGGGTTGTTCCGATCCCTGTGGCCCTGGGCTCAGCAAGCGGCGGTTAGTAGTTTGGGAATGGCCCGGCGGGGTATAGATAGGCAACTCTTTAAAATGGATAATATAACGTTTCATCGCATATTCTTTAGGGACCTCAAAAGCTGTGTTCAGAAGGTGAACTCGATTTCCAACTTTATAAAAACCCTTTACACTTTGTCAAGAAATAAGTAAAAGAGAACTCAGGAAACCACAGAGGGCAACATTTCATTTTTGGGGGAAAAAGTGAAAAAATGGAACTGGAAAACAATCGGGGGAATTTTAGCCACCTTGGCCTTCTTGTTACCAACAAGCTGCGCAGGCTTGGTGGTCGGGGGCGCTTTAGCGGGAGGCGGAGTTGCTGGCTATTACGCCCATGAAAAAGGATGGCTGAGCACGGAGAAGAAGGAAGTGGAGGAAAAAGACAAGGAAGAAGGCGCGGAGAAAACCCAAGAAGTCCCGCAAGAGACCAAAGAGAAAAAGAGCAAACGGGAAATCGGCTGTATCCTGCCCTTTTAACCCGGCTATATTTTTTTATCTATGTTAGCAAATATCCTCCATCAACATAGAGGGTTTGTCCAGTCATATAATCCGAGGCATCTGATGCCAGATAAATTAAAGTACCCGCAAAATCTTCCGGAAGTCCCCACCTTTTGAGAGCTGTTCGCTCCCGAATTTTTTCATAAAGGTCTTTTTCTTTCTCTTTAAAGTGCGCAGTTAATTCCGTTTCCGTATAACCGGGGGCTATGGCATTCACACGAATGTTATATGGAGCCCATTCTACTGCCAGCGCTTTGGTTAGTTGAGATACTCCCCCTTTACTTGCGGTATAGGCTGAAGCCATGGGAGGGGCAATAACACTCCGAATGGATGCTATGTTTATTATTTTTCCTCCATTTCTTTTAGCCATTTCTCTGGCCACAGCCTGGGCACAAAAAAAATAAGATTTCAAGTTGGTATTTAGAACCCTGTCCCATTCTGGCTCAGTTAAATCAATCGCCCTCTTACGGATATTCATACCTGCATTATTTACAAGGATGTCTACTTTACCAAATTTATGGATGGTCTTTTCCACCATCATCTCAATGTTATTGGCTTCTGTTATATCCGTTTCACAAACCAGGCAATTCCGATTTAACAAACGAATTTGTTCAGATAAAGCCTCTAATTTTTCTAAAGTACGAGCAGCTACAACTACGTCTGCTCCACCTTCGGCTAGAGTTAAAGACATAACTTTTCCGATTCCCCGGCTGGCTCCGGTTACAATGGCAACTTTGCCTTTTACAGAGAATTTATCAAGGATCATTTTCCGGTTTCCTTTTTCTAACCTTCAATAATTCAAAATTACCACAACAGAAGAATTAATTCTTTCACCTACTATTCTTCAACATGGGTACTTTTCGCTGATTGAAGATTACTGAAATGTTGCATTCTCGGGGAAAATCCTAAGAGCAAGAGTTCAGGAAGAAGTCCATAGGGAAACCCTATATGTTGTGGGTGGCATAAGCCTCCAAAAATTGAACACAGCTTGCCAAAATAGAAACTTTCCTAAGAGTTAGGATCTCAAAGCATTATTTTAACGGCTG
>JAURYC010000169.1 GCA_030654105.1 Deltaproteobacteria bacterium | reverse complement strand
CACCGTTGTAGCAAAGATATATGTTTTTTGTGCTCTCTTTCTGCGGAGGCAAAGTGAAGGGGTGCAGAAAGGTATGCTCCCACCGTTTGGCCGGCGCGCAGCATCTCCCCGCCGGGTCTTGATAATCCTCCTGAAATCATGCGAGAAAATAAAAAGTGAAGGGGGGCAAGATTTTTCCGGGGGAAAAAGGGTCAGCAGCGGAGAAGGTTAAGAACCTTTTAAAATACTTTTCGCCTGGGAAATGTCTTTTTTGATCTGGGCAACCAGTTCTTCCGGGCCGCGGAAGGTGATTTCGTCGCGCAGGCGCTCTACAAATTCTACCCGCAAGGCCTGGCCATAGATATCCCGGTCAAAATTGAGGATATGCACTTCAATGGAAAATTTTTGGTCGTGGAAGGTGGGGTTCCAGCCTAAGTTGGCCACCCCCGCGTACTTCTTACCTTCATGATAGGTCCATGTGGCGTAGATCCCCGGTTTGGGGAAAAGAGCCCCTTCGGGTTTTAAATTGGCCGTGGGGAACCCTAACTGCTTGCTGCCCCGGCCGTGGCCGTGGATCACCTTGCCGGATAGAGGGTAGTTCCGGCCCAGCATCTTGGCCGCCTCTGGCATTTCACCCTTCTGGATGAGCTCCCGGATGCGGGTGCTGGAGACTACCGCCCCCGCTACACGTACGGCTTCGACTACTTCCACGTTGAACCCCAGCTTCTTCCCCAGGTCCCTAAGCATGGCGATGTTTCCCCGGCGGTCTTTGCCGAAGGTGTAATCGTGTCCCACAAAAAGCTGGCGGATTTTAATCTGATCATAAAGGATGTTTTTGACGAATTCCTCCGGGGTTTGGCTGGCGAACTTTGGGGAGAAATTGGCGCAGATCGCTATGTCGATGCCCTGTTCTTCGATCAAGCGGAGTTTTTCTCTGGAGGGAGTGATCAAGAGGGGCTTGCGCTCCGGGGCCAGTAATTCCACAGGATGAGGCTCAAAAGTGTAAACAATGGAGTCCCCGCCGATCTCTCTGGCTTTCTCCTTGGCCCGCTGGAAGATGCGCTGGTGGCCCAGGTGCACCCCGTCGAAATTCCCGATGGTCAGGACGGGATTTTTAAATTCGCTCTGGAAATTTTTTTCTTTCCGGATGATCTCCATAAATCTTTTCTATCACGGGACAAGGCTAAAATCAACCTGTCGGCGTTCCAGGTTGGCCGCATCCACCCTCACTTTCATTCGATCTCCCAGGCGAAAAGTTTTTCTGCTGTGCTCCCCCAGAAGCGTGTGCCTCGTTTCTAAAAACTGGTATCGATCCTTAGGAAGCCGGGTCAGGTGGACCAGACCTTCTATGAAGAAGTCTTCTAACTCCACGAAGATGCCGAAGGGAAGAACTCCGGAGATGTAGCCATTGAATTCCTGGCCAACCTTGTCTCTCATGAACTGCACTTTCTTGCGGTCAACGATTTCTCGTTCGGCCTCCATGGCTAACCGTTCCCGCTGGGAAGAATGCTCAGCAATATGCGGAAGCTTTTTCAGCCAGTGCTGGCGGCGTTTTTCTGGCATTTTACCGGCCTGGATCGCTTCTTTTAGAATGCGATGGGCCACTAAGTCCGGGTAGCGGCGGATAGGAGAAGTAAAGTGCAGGTAGTGAGGGGAGGCAAGGGCAAAATGGCCCTGTCCTTTCTCGGAGTACCGGGCTTGCTTCATGCACCGGAGGAGCAGGTAATTAACGGACTTCTCTTCGGGTTTTCCCCGGACCTTCTCCAAAAGCCGCTGGAAGGTCTGGGGATGAAGTTCTTTCTTGTAAATGAATCGATACCCCAAGTGGGAGACGAATTCTTTGAACTCAAAAATTTTCTTTTCATCCGGCGGTTCGTGCACCCGTTGCACAAAGGGGACCTTTTCCCGGGTGAGAAATCCGGCTACCGCTTCATTGGCTGCGATCATGAATTCTTCGATGATCTGGTGGCCGATGTGCCGCTCCGCTCGGACGATTTCTTCAATCTGCCCCTGGACGTCCAGGACCACTTGGGGTTCAGGCAGGTCGAAGTCGAGGGAACCCCGGTCCGTCCTTTGGGCGTGAATCAACCGGCCAAGGTCAGCCATGGTGCGCAGGTCTTCAAAAATAGAGGGATAACGGGAAATAAATTCCCGGTGGCCATTCAGAAGCATTTCTCTGACCATGGTGTAGGTGAGGCGGGCCTGGCTGTGGATAATGCTGGGGAAAAATTCTGGGCCGGTCATCCGCCCCTGCCGGTCAAATTCCATGGCCACGGTCATGGTCAACCGGTCTTCTTGCGGGTTAAGACTGCAGATTCCGGTGGAAAGACGGGGTGGAAGCATGGGCAGGGCGCGTTCGGGGAAATAGACGCTTGTTCCCCGCTGCAGGGCTTCCTGGTCCAGGCTCGATCCTTCCTTTACATAATGGCTCACATCGGCGATGGAGACCCAGAGCCGGCAACATCCTCCTGACAGGCGGGAAATCGCTACGGCGTCGTCAAAGTCGCGGGCAGTCTCCCCGTCAATGGTAAAGAAGTTCAGGTTTCTCAAGTCTTTTCTGTCGGAACGTACCCCCGTAAAAATTTTTTGGGAAATGGCCGCCGCTTCTTTAAGGACTTCCGAAGGAAAAGCGTCCGGCAGGGCGTATTTGTGAATGATGATCTCCGAGTCGAGACGGGGGTCGTCAGGAGCACCGAGGACTTTCAGGATTCTTCCTTCCGGGCCTTCCTGTTTGGTCGGATAGCGGGTGATCTCCGCCAGGACGATATCGTTTTCCTGGGCTCCGCCTGCGGCCTTCTTGGGGATGCCGATTTTTTGTATAAGCCGATGGTCGTCGGGGACGACGAAATCATTTTTTGCCCCTGCCATATAACGGCCCACAATCCGCCGATGGGCACGCTCAAGAACTTCTATAGGTCGGGGCCCAGGCTTGCGTCCCCGCTCTTTTGGGCTAAGATGGAGGGCCACCCGGTCGCGGTGCATCAGGTCCCGGGCTTCCTGCCTGCCCAGGAAAATGTCCTGAAGACTGGAATCTTCAGGTACCAGAAAGCCAAACCCATCCCGGTGCAACTGAACCCGACCAACGATAACCTTCGCCTGCGCAGGTAAACCATAATGCCTGCGGTCGAGCTTAACGATCTTATGCGCATCAACCAGATCCTGCATCTTCCGACGCAGTTTTTTGCGCAGGTCCGGTGCCATATCGAGGGCCTGGGCAATTTCCGTCAAGGTAAGAGCCGGAGGGCGGTGGGCCTTAAATATCTCCAATATTTCCAGGGGTGAAAATGAAGGGAGGAGAATTTTTTTATGGGATTTTTTTGACAAGGGTATCCTTTCTTCAGAAATCGTAGCCAGCTTTTCTGTAGTCCTCCATGGCGCGCTCTTTGAGGTGGGTTTTCTCGGGTTTTTCGCTTTCTTTGTCAGCCAGTTCGGCAGCGTGGCTGTACATGCCCTGCCGTTCATATTCAGCCACTTTCTGTTCTACCTCATTACTACCTCTGGCCGAGCCCGGTAGAATCACCCGGGGTCGGGAAATTTTCCGCTTTATCCCCTGGCCACATGCGGGACAGGAGTTGAGGGGAGGATCGGAAAGGCGTTGGAGGACTTCAAAAGTTGCAGCACATTTTTTACATCTCCTTCCTGGAGAAGTTGCTTCATATTCGTAGATAGGCATGATTTGGGATCCCCCTTTCCAAAAATGGATTTTTCAGACTGCCCCTCGGGATAGAATCTGGGTCTCCATGGGACGATGACCGGCTGTTTCAGGTTGATCGGGGAAGCTGGTTGGGGCAAGGGAAAGCTTTTCCTCGACTTTCTCCAGCAAGGGGGGGAATGTTCCCGGATCTAAGGCCGAAATACAGACCGCGCCGAAGGCCTGGCCGAGGCGGTTGGCTATTTCCGGGTCTACCTTGTCCACTTTGTTGAAAACCCTGAGCAAGGGGATGCGGTTCAGTTCCAGTTCTTCCAGAATTTTTTCCACGGCCTCCATCTGTTCTTCAAACCGCGGATGGCTGAGGTCGATCACGTGCAAAAGCAGGGCGGCTTCCTTCGATTCCTCCAATGTTGCTCGAAAGGCGTCCAGTAGGTCTTGGGGCAGGTTGCGCAGGAAACCAACCGTATCCGTGATGAGGATGTTTCTTTCGCGAGGAAAACGAAGCCGCCGACTGGTGGGGTCTAAGGTAGCAAAAAGTTTATTCTCCACATGCACCCGGCTTTTAGTCAGGCCGTTCAGCAAAGTGGATTTTCCAGCGTTGGTATACCCGATGATGGATATCACCGGTATCTGATTCTTCTGCCGGAGACTCCGCCGAAGCTTGCGGTTGCGATTTACTTCCTCGATCTCCCGGCTCAACTGGTGGATGCGGTCGCGCACCTTCCGGCGGTCGATCTCCAGTTTGGTCTCACCTGGCCCGCGCCCCCCGATTCCACCGGTCAACCGGGAAAGTCCGCTGTCTTTCGTAGTCAACCGGGGCAGCAGATACTTCATCTGGGCCAGTTCAACCTTCAGCTTCCCTTCCCGGGAATGAGCGCGTTGAGCGAAAATGTCCAGAATCAGTTGGGTACGGTCAATGACCCTGAGGTCCGTGAGATCCGCGATAGAGCGCATCTGGCTGGGATTTAGCTCTTGGTCGAAAATCAGCAGATCCGCCCCTCGCTGAAAAGCCCGGATCGAAAAGGCCATCAACTTTTCCCGGCCCATGAGATACCGCGGATGGAAATGATGGCGCCGCTGGCTGATCTTGTCCAGGACCACCGCACCTGCCGAATCTGCCAGATCAGAAAGTTCGTTCAAGGAATCCTCAATGAAAGACTTGGGTGCCGAAGAGGCATGAACCAAAATGGCGCGGTCGCGATCGTCTCCGGCTTTGCGCCCTTTCTGGGTTCTGGCAAATTCATCCTCCAGGGCCTGGATTAAATGCTGGCAGTTGACTTCTAAGTTGGTAACCGGGAGAGGTTCCCAACAGCGCCAATTTTCTCCTTTTTCATTAAGGGGAATCAGGTTAGCCACTGAGATCTTTCCGGGCAGGCCGCGGTCAAGGACTTCGATGGAAGCCATCAAGTCCAGGCGCAGGAGAGCCAAGTCAGTGAAATCGTCGTGCGTCAAGGATTCTCCCTTCAGGTGGGTATGCAAACAGCGCAGTCCCCGAAGGCGAGGCCCGCTGCCGATGCGGTAGTCGGAAAGATCAGGGATCCATATACCAAAAGGGCCGCCGACGACCACGTATCTTACATTGCCTCCGCGGTCCAGTAAAATAGCTATTTGTCGTTGGATGTCCCAGGATAGTTCAGAGAGGGTTCGGGCGAGTTCAGGAGTAACCACCTGTTGAGGAGGTACTCTCCGGTGGTACAAGGATAAAATTTTCTTGCTCTGGGAAGGCTTCAGCCCTAACACATTCCCAAAAATCTTTTGGATCTTCGTTGACCTCCTTTAGGGCGTTTTTTTCTTGAAGAGAGCCCCAAGTTTGGCTCGGGCCTCCTCCAGGTGGCGAATATTCCCACTGGCGGCCTCGGATTCCTGAAAGGTGAAAAACTCGCAGAAATTGTTTTTCTCCCCGTCGCTCACCCATTCTGCCGAGGATTCCCGGCAGTGATTTTGGGCATATTCATCATACAGGCTGCAATTCAGACAGCAGTGCAAATCACTCCGGCAGTGGGGGCAAATCTCTTGCCTTCCAATCTTGCCCTTCATCGCGATGGCCTTCCCGCACGAGTGACAAAACACCATTTCTTATTATACACCCAAACGAAAAAAAAGTTAGGATTTATTAGTTCGGAGTTCAGAGTTAAAAATAGTTTTCCTTTCTCCGAACTCTTAACCCCGAACTTCTTAGGCCGGTTTCCAGCTGGTTCCTTTGGGTCCGTCCTCCAGGAGGACCCCCCAATCGCCGGCCCGGGCGCGGATCTCGTCCGCCAAAGCCCAATCCTTGGCTTGGCGAGCTGCCTCCCTTTTAGCGATGAGCTCTATTATTTCCTCTTCGCGGAGACCCTTGGACTTTAGAAATTTCCTCCGTTGACTGGCGAAATACTCAACTGGAGCCATCTGGAAAAGGCCCAAAATCTTGCCGCTCGTTAACAAGAATTTCTTCCCTTCGGCCAGGAGCGACGCTGCTACTGGGTCTTGACGGAAACTTTTTTCTACCATGGCCCGGTTCAAAGTCCGGTTTAGATCATGAAGATAACCTAAAGCCAAAGCTGTGTTGAAATCGGCCTCCATGGCCTCTAAAAACTCTCCCTGGGTGTTGGAGATTTTCTCGCTAAGCTCCCGGGTCACTCCCTTGGGGGGCTGCGGTGTTGTTGCCGGCCTACTTTCCCCTCTCTGGGTTAAAAAGTCTTCGATTTCCTGCAGAGCGTAGTAAAACCGGTCAAGACTGACTCTGGCCTCGATCATGTTTTGCAAGGAGAAATCCACCGGGCTGCGGTAATGGTTGGAAAGAAGAAAGAGGCGGAGGACTTCGGGATGATGGTCCTGGAGTAAATCCCGAATGGCCAAAATATTGCCTAAGGACTTGGACATTTTTTCGTGGTTGATGTTCACGAATCCGTTATGGACCCAGAAACGTACGAAGGGTTTCCCTGTTGCGGCCTCCGACTGGGCAATCTCGTTCTCGTGGTGGGGGAAAATTAGGTCTTGGCCCCCGCCATGGATATCAAAGCTCTCTCCTAAATAACGCTGGCTCATTGCCGAGCATTCGATATGCCACCCCGGGCGTCCTCGGCCCCAAGGACTGTCCCATTCAGGCTCTCCCGGCTTGCTGGATTTCCACAAAGCAAAATCGAGGGGATTGTTTTTCCGTTCGTCCACCTCCACCCGGGCTCCGGCACGCATTTCTTCCAGGTCACGCCCGGATAGCTTTCCATAAGAGGAAAATTTTTCCACAGAGAAATAGACATCTCCGTCTACGGTGTACGCGAAACCTTTCTCCACCAGTTTCTTGACCAGATCGATGATCTGGGAGATGTTTTCCGTGGCCCGGGGCTCATGGGTCGGGCGCTCCATGCCCAGAGCCTCCATATCCTCTTCATACTCCTGGATATGACGTTTGGCGATTTCCTGGCAGGACACCCCCTCTTGGTTGGCTCGCTTGATGATCTTGTCATCCACATCCGTGTAATTGCGCACGTAGGTCACCTCATAGCCCCTGTAGCGCAGGAAACGGAAAATGACGTCGAAGACAACAGCGGCCCGAGCATGGCCGATATGGCATCGGTCGTAGACAGTGACTCCACAGACATACATTGAAACCTTGCCCTTTTGGAGGGGAAGGAATTCTTCTTTTTTCTTGGTCAGGGTATTGTAAATTTTTAGAGGCATAAGAGTTTCCTGAGGGAAAGCCCTTCAAATTGCAGATTGCAGATTTTAGAATCGGGATTTTCAATCTGAAATCTTATATCTAAAATCTGCAATGGACCTACAACGGACTTCTATTTTCCAGGGATTTGCTCAAGGTGACCGCGTCGATATACTGCAGATCACCACCCATAGGGACTCCCCGGGCGATGCGGGTAACCCGAATGCTTAAAGGTTTTATGATCTGGGCAAGATACTGGGCCGTGGCTTCTCCTTCGACCGATGGATTGGTGGCCAGGATCACTTCCTTGACTTTCCCCCCTTCTAAGCGGGAGAGAAGCTCGCTAACCCGTAAGTCCTTGAGGCCAACCCCCTCCAACGGGGAAAGGACTCCATGGAGCACATGGTAATGCCCGCGGTAGCTGCCGCTTTTTTCCAGGGCGATCAAGTCTTCAGGCCCGCTGACCACGCATATAACCTCATCATTTCTCCTTGGATCCTGGCAGGTACGGCAGGGGTCTTGGTCCGTAAGGTTAAAGCACTGCGAACAAAGCCGGATCTTCTCTTTGACCTGCAGAATGGCCTGAGCCAAACCCTCGGCGTCTTCCTGGGGAGCCCGCAAAATGTGCATGGCCAATCTAAAAGCCGTCTTCTCCCCCACCCCGGGAAATTTGCTCAGTTCCTGAATCAACCTTAAAATGGGCTGGGCATGTTGGATGGTCATTTTTCACTCACATTAGGCCCGGGATATTTATCCCGCCGGTGAGCTTCTTCATCTCTTCGGCAACCATTTCCTGAGCTTTTTTCAGGGCCGCGTTGACCGCCGCCACGATCAAGTCCTGGAGCATTTCTACATCCTCGGGGTTGATTACCTCTTTTTCTACCTTTATGGATAGCAACTCCTGCTTACCGTTGGCCACGGCAGTCACCATCCCTCCACCAGCTGAGGCCTCAGCCGTACGCGTGGCCATCTCCTCTTGCACCTTGAGCATCTTGGCCTGGAGCTGCTGGGCCTGCCGCACCAGATTCCCAAATCCTTTGGTCATTGTGGTCTCCTTACAAAAGTTTGATTTCCACCACCCGCCCCCCGAAGATATTGATCGCTTCCTTAACCAGGGGGTGGTTTAGAGCTTCTTCCTGTTGATTTTTTTTGGAATTTTTTCTCCCATGATTTTCTTCTGGTCCATTACCGGAAAGGTTGGGGGAGAGGGGCTGGGGATTCATGCCCGCAACGCGAACCTTCATCTTCCTTTGGAAAAACTCCGCGCACAAGGTGCTCAAAACAGAACGGTTGTCCGCTTCTTGCATTCGTTCCAGATAGAAAGATTTTTGCGGATAACCGATCTCCAGAAGCTCGGCATTGATGATTAAGGGATATCCATGTTCCAAAAGGGAAGCCAGGGGTGGTTTTTTCCTTTTGGCAAATTGGACGAACTCTTTCCACTGGTCATTGATTTCCCCGGCCAACACTCCCGGCGTCTCTGCGGAATTCTTAATGGCTGGCGGGGCGATCACTCCCTCGTTTCCCTTTAGGGTTAGAGGTGCTTGTTCTTCCTCTTCTGTGGGGGGGTGCCCGAAGGTTGGAGTTATGGATTCCGCGGGAATTGAGGGGGGGCTCACTGGAGGCATCGGTTGCTGGGGTGGAAGGGGGAGAGAGGAACCTTGTCCAGAACGCAGCCGTTCTTCCATGACCCGGAGTCTCTCCAGGGCTTCTTCCACAGAAAAAATGGGTTTTCTCCTCGCAACCCGGGTCAAAGTCATCTCCAGAACCAACCTGGGAAAGGCAGACCGGGCAACCTCGTCATGGGCTGCCAGCAAGGAGCGGAAAAGGCTGTGGATTTCTTCCAGAGAAAATTTCTCGACCTGAGAAGAAAGTTCCTGGATTTCATCCTCGGGCAGATCGATCAGGCCGGAATGCTCGATGCTCTTCTTGGGGAAGACCTTTAAAACTAAAAGGTCACGAGCGAGCCTGCCCAGTTCTCCGCAAAATTCTTTGAGATCATAACCGAAATTGTGGATTTCTTCGACAATTTGCAGAAGGTGAATTTTATCTCCGTCGGCCAGAGCTTTAATCGCTCCGTGAACGACCTTGCGGTCAATAAGCCCCAATACTTCATTGACCTCTTCATCGGTCACTTTTTTTCCGCCGAAAGAGAGAACCTGATCTAAGAGGCTTTGCCCATCCCGCAACGACCCCTCAGCTTCCCGAGCGAGAAGATGGAGGCTGCGGTCACTGATTTCCATCCCTTCCTGGGCGGCTATCTTCTTTAACTGTTCCACGTTCAAGGCCAGGGGGATGCGCTTAAAATTATACCGCTGGCAACGGGAAAGGATGGTGAGCGGAATCTTATGGGGTTCGGTGGTGGCAAAAATGAAGATGACATGAGGCGGAGGTTCCTCCAGAGTTTTCAAAAGGGCATTGAAGGCCTGGTCAGTGAGCATGTGTACTTCATCGATGATGTAAACCTTGAATTTATTCTTAGCGGGAAGATACCTGACATTCTCCCGGAGCTCTCGAATCTCATCAATGCCCCGGTTGGAGGCCCCGTCAATCTCTACCACATCCACCGCAATACCCGTGCGGATTTCCTGGCAGAAGGCACAGCGATCGCAAGGCTGAGGGGTAGGCCCGTCCTGGCAATTGAGGGCTTTGGCCAAAATCCGGGCCACAGAAGTTTTACCCACCCCGCGCGGGCCAGCAAAAAGGTAAGCGTGCGCTACCCGCTGCCGAGCGATGGCATTTTGCAGGGCCTGAGTGATGGGTTTTTGCCCGATAACTTCCTCAAAGGTTTGAGGGCGCCATTTTCTAGCCAGGACTAAATAGGACATCACCGCTCGTGGAAAATGATGATAGCCAGGCTCCCCTGCGGCACACGGAAGTCGTTACGGCCGCTGCTTCCTTCCGGATCTGACGGGGTTGGTAACTTTCCGTTGCGCAGGACCCGGCTATCATAGGGTTAGTTGGGACGCAGATTTGCGCCGATAAACGCTGAAAAAATCTTTTTACTTTTAAGAATTTCCGAAACAAGAAATAAAAACCCTTTTTATTAATTTGGGTTTTTATTTTCAACTATTATCATCCTATTTTTTTAATCCTGAAAATCTGCGTCCGAAAATATTAAATTTTCTGACAGCCTGAACTACGTAGAGTTCAGGGCAGCCATGCATCCTACGTGGTGCATGGCGGAGAGAGTGGGATTCGAACCCACGGTCCCGCTTTTGGCGGAACACACGATTTCCAGTCGTGCACCTTCGGCCAGCTCGGTCATCTCTCCGCGGTCCCGCCCGAGGTGAGTTATTTTAATTATCAGGACGCGTCCCATTATTCTTATGTTTTTTGGCGGAGAGGGTGGGATTCGAACCCACGTGAGAGCTTTTGACCCCCAAGTCGATTTCGAGTCGACCCCGTTACGACCACTTCGGTACCTCTCCGGAAATACATTATTAGCCACAGAGATCACGGAGAACACAGAGAAAATTAAATGCTTTAATAAAAATTATTCGCTTTATATTTGATTCTCTGTGGCCTCTGTGCCCTCTGTGGCAAATCATTTTTACCTTCGTTCCTGGAAAAACTGGCGCAAAACTTGCCGGCAGTCTTCTTGAAAAACACCCCCAGTAACTTCCACCCGATGATTCTGGCGGGCATCTTCCAACAAAAGGTAAAGCGACTGTACTGCGCCCCCCTTAGGATCTTCCGCCCCAAAGACCAGCCTTTTAACCCGCGCTTGGAGAAGCGCTCCGGCACACATGGCGCAGGGCTCGAGGGTGACATAAAGGGTGCTTCCTGAAAGCCGATAGTTACCGAACTTACCCGCCCCTTCCCGGAGGACCAGGATTTCGGCATGGGCCGTGGGGTCGGAGAGGGCGATGGGCCGGTTATGGCTTCTGGCGATTATTTGGCCGTCTGCTACTAAAACCGCCCCAATAGGAACTTCACCTTCCTCCCCCGCCTTTATGGCCTCCTCAAGGGCCATAGCCATGAAATATTCGTCCTCGCTATGTACGGGTCGAAGATCGATGGCGCGCGCTCCGTCTCTTGACGTTAGCTCCCGGAAGGAAAAGGCCATTTTTCAGAGGGATGGCTTGCGAAAAAGTATGATCGTAAGCAAAAAAATTCATTTTCTTTATACCACTTTCCTGCATTTTGTCAAGATAGAAAGGATGAAATATTCCTTGATTTATAGCCTTTATTTTGTTAGTCTCTTGGGCGTGAATTTGCGGTTTGTTGCGGATTTTTCAAGTAACTTGATTGTATAGGAAATTCCTTTTTGGACACGGATGTACACAGATTATCAGGATAAACTAAAAAGAAAATAATTATCTGCGATTATCTGCGTCCTATTAAATTTTTTGGGTCCGACTAACCGAGTTTGG
>JAURYC010000168.1 GCA_030654105.1 Deltaproteobacteria bacterium | reverse complement strand
GCCACATAGCGCACAAAGCTGTCATCTTCCTGGGGACCTCTGAGGTTGATCACAATGCGGTCGAAAGGGATGAGTTTCGTCACTGCCTTGGAGAAGCGCTCAAAGACCTCGTCAATGTTAGGTGTTGAGCCGATGATGCGCCCGACTTCCGCCACTAACGCATTCTCCTGCGCCAGCCGTTTAGCCTCCTCTTCACTGCGCCGTAATGTTTCTTCCATCTGTTTACGCTCTGTAATGTCGCGGGCAACGGAATGAAAACCAACAACCTTTTTCCCTTCAAACATCAATGAAGAATTCTGCCCCAGCCATATGACCTCACCGGATCTGGAAAGAATAGGAAATTCTACATAGATCGTCGCTTTCCTTTCTCGAAACTGATTGATGTAAATCTCCGCCAGCCTCTGGCGGTGATCGGGATGAATGATGTCCAGGTAATTGAGTTGTTTAGATTCTTCCAGCGAAGTACCCGCAGCTCTTAAGGAAGCAGCATTGGCGAAAGTGAAATTACCCTGGATGTCAGTGGTGTGGATAATCTCCGCGGCGCTCTCCACAACTTCTCTATATCTCTTTTCAGATTCTCGGAGTGCCTCCTCGGTCCGTTTGCGCTCCGCTTCTATTTTTTCCATTTCAGCAACCTGTCGGCGCAATTCTATCAATTCTTGGACGAGTTGCCTCTCGGTCTTTGATTCATCTTTCATGTTATTTATCTCCTAAAATAGACCATAACTTATCCTTACTCAAAATCACTGAATCATCCCACTCCCTTAAAAAAACCCCGTATCTCGGCCATCAAGAAATGGGGTTTTATTTTCTCCGGGCCATATGCCACCCTCGAGGTTAAAGGTTTTTTGTCAGTGATGGATTCAAGAAGATCGCAAACAAATTCCTTCTGAAATTTAATACAAACGCATTAATTTTTTTTACCGCCATCCGACTCCCCCTCACCCTTCCCCTCTCCCCCAGGTCGGGGAGAGGGTTGGGGTGAGGGGTTTAATCCAATGCTTTCTTGACCAGTCGTTCCCATTCCCGGTCCACGGTTTCCTGGATGGTGTGTACCTCGTCGTCTGTAAGGTGGGCAAACCGGCCCTGGAGGCGGAGGTATTCGTCAACTGGCAGATTCTTGGGGTCCACGTTGATGTTATATCGTTCACCATCTTCCACTTCGTAAAGCGGGAAGACTTTGGTGTGTACGGCCAGGCGGGCGATCTTTACTGCCAGGGAAGAGGCCGCCTTCCAGCCCGTTGGACAGGGGGAAAAAATATGGATGAATTTGGTCCCCCGGATGGATTTGGCTTTGACGATCTTGCGCATCATGTCTTCGGGAAAGGCTACGGAGCAAGTAGCGGCATAGGGGATACGGTGGGCGGCCATGATCTCTACCATGTTTTTTTTTGGGTTGGCTTTTGGGGTGATTGGCCGGGGTTGTTGTTGTCCAGGTGCCGAAGGGCGTGGCTGAACTCCTCTGAATCCCCGTGTTCATGTAAGCTTCATTGTCGTAGCAGAAGTAGATAATGTCATCGTTCCTCTCGGCTGCGCCCGAGAGAGCCTGAATACCGATGTCAAAAGTGCCGCCATCCCCCGCCCAGGCGGCCACGGTGGTTTCCGTGTCACCGCGCATCTCCAGCCCAGCCTTGATACCCGAGGCAGTGGAAGCTCCCGTCTCAAAGGCCGTATGAATCACGGGCACCTCTACGGCACTATAAGGAAAGGGTCCGGCAAGGATCGACCAGCAGCATGCCGGTATGGCCAGGATGGTTTTTTCTCCCAGGGCTTTTAAGGCATAGCGCATGGACATCGTCGCCCCGCACCCCGCACAGGCCAGGTGGCCTGCATACATCAATTCTCGGCGCTCATACATAGCAAACTCCTTGAATTTAAGATTTTAGATTCCAGATTTGAGATTTCCTCGAAAAGGGCAAGAACAGAATAAAGAAATCTTCAATTTTCAATCTGCAATCTGAAATCTGCAATCCTACGGCCCGTTTCTCATTCCCACCCAGACACTATGCTTTTCCGGTTGGGAGCGTTTATAGGTCTGATAAACCACGTCGTTCAATACTTGCGGCGTTACGTCCCTTCCGCCCAACCCGGCGATGTAACTGAAGATGGGCGGCCGAGTCTTTTCATTACAAAAGGCGGCATTCAGCTCATGGGCAAAAATTCCTCCCACCCCGAAAGAAACGTTCCGGTCCACCACCGCCACCTTTTCCACATCCCGCAGCACGGCATAAAGTTCTTCTTGAGGGAAAGGGCGAAACAAGCGCACTTTCACCATGCCCACCTTCCGCCCTTTTTGCCGCAAAGCGTCCACGACGACACGGGCCGTGCTGGCGATGGCCCCGGAGGTAACCAGGATCAAATCCGCCCCATCGCACCGGTACGCTTCAATCAGCCCGTACTTCCTGCCAAAGGATTGGCCAAATTCCTCGTCCACCCGCCGGCTGACCTCCTTGCCCTGGAGCATGGACTGCTGGATCTTGTATCGAAATTCCATAAAATATTCGGGAGGAGTCAGGCAGCCGAAAGAATAGGGCTTCTTGGGATCCAGGCGAAATTCGGGTTGATACCGGGGCAGAAAATCATCCACCCGTTTTTGCTCCGGGATTTCAACGGGCTCCGCCGTATGCGAAAGGAAAAAGGCATCCAGGTTTAACATGACCGGTAAGTGGATCTCCTCGGCAATCTTGAAGGCCTGGATCGTGGTGTCCAGGACCTCCTGATTGCTCTCACAATAAAGCTGCAACCAGCCGGTATCCCGCTGGGAGAGACTGTCGGTCTGCTCACCCCAGATGTTCCAAGGGGATCCCAAGGCCCGGTTGACGTTGGCCATGACGATGGGCAGGCGCGCCCCGCTGGCCCAGTGGAGCATCTCGTGCATCAAGGCCAATCCCTGCCCTGAAGTAGCCGTGAAAGTTCGCACCCCGGCCGCCGAGGCTCCGACGCAGCAAGCCATGGCCGAGTGCTCCGATTCTACCGGGATAAATTTTGCTTTTAGCCTGCCGTCCGCGCAGAGGACCGATAGTTCTTCGACGATGGTCGTCTGGGGCGTGATCGGATAAGCCGGGATCACTTCGGCCCGGGCCAACATCACCCCCCAGGAAACGGCATGGTTACCCACCATAATCTTCTTCATTTTATTTCCTCCTCCATAACCATGGCATTTCGGGGGCACTCCTCCACGCAGATGCCACATCCCTTGCAGTGTTCATAGTCTATGACGTTGGACGCATCCTCTCCCTGTTTCAGGATGGCCACATCTGGGCAGAGGATGTAACAGTTGTCGCAGAGGTTGCAGACGCCGCAGTTGAAACAACGGTTGGCCTCTTCCACGGCCGTCTCCTCGGAAAATCCGAGGTTGACCTCTTCGATAGATCCGATCCGTTTAGAGACCTGGGCTTTGGACATTCTTTTACGTTTCTTATAATCGAAATAATCCAGGTTCAAATCTTTCAGGCGTACGGTTTGGGAACTGATGGGAAGGCGATCTTTTTCGTCCTGCAGGTATCGTTTCATCGATAAACTACCGCGCTCGCCAATACGGATGGCGTCAAAGAGACCATCCCATTTTTTCTTCTTCAGGAAGCAATCGATAAAGATAGCCGCCCTCTTCCCGGAGCCGATGGCATGTACCACTGTGTGGGGTTGATGGATAATATCGCCGCCGGCAAAAACCTCTTTTTGCTTAGTCCCTCCCCGCTCATCGGTCAGAATGACGTTTTCTTTCACCCCTAATTTCTTAGGGATAGCGGAAAGATCTGCTTCTTCGCCGATGGCCGCGATGACTTGATCAACTTCCACAAAAAAGTTAGAGCCTTTGATGGCCACCGGCCGTCGGCGGCCATCCTCATCCGGTGGCCCCAGCCGATTCTTCATGCATTCCAGCTTACTTACCTTTCCGTTTTCGGCATTCACTTGCAGGGGTGAGACCAAATAGGAAATTTCAATGCCTTCTTCTTCAGCCTCTAAAATTTCTGCGGGAAAGGCGGGCATTTCTTCGCGTGTCCGGCGATAAAGGATAAATGGTTTGGTCCCCAGGCGTAAAGCCGAGCGGGCAGCATCGATAGCCGTATTCCCGCCCCCGATCACAGCCACTCTTTTCCCCAGGGGTACTTCTTTACCCAGGTTAACGTTCTTTAAAAATTCGACTCCGCTCATTATACCTTCAGCCTCTTCCCCGGGAATTCCCAAACTTTTACTGCGGTGGTTGCCCATGGCCAGGAAGATGGCTTGATATTCTTTTAATTCCTTCAACAGGAACTCTCCCCCCAGACGGGCATTGACCTCCGCTTTCACCTCCAGCTCCAGGATCTGATCGATTTCTTCCTCCAGCACTCTCTTGGGCAATCGATATTCAGGAATTCCTACGCGGAGCATTCCTCCCAGGACGGGCAGAGCCTCGAAGACCGTGACGCCGTAACCCAGGCGGGCCAGGTGATAGGCGCAGGTCAAACCTGCAGGCCCGGAGCCAACGATGGCTACTTTCTCCTCCCGCCTTTCCCGCCTCAGCAACGGTTTCCTTCCCTGCCGGGAGGCAACATCCGCCATGAAGCGCTCTAAGGCATTAATGGAAATGGCTTCATCGAACTCTCCGCGGTTGCAGGAAGATTCGCAGGGATGGAAACAGACTCGCCCGCAAACCCCCGGGAAAGGATTCTCCTCCTTAAACAAATCCCAAGCCTGTAAAACTTTGCCTTTGCCGATCAGGACCATCGCTCCTTCAATGTCTTGGCCTGCGGGACACCCTTCGTTGCAAGGAGAAATCTTATTTTCAAACCGCGGCCGCAGGTATCGCCAGCTTCCGGTCTTATTCCAGGCCATCGAACCAAAGGTAATGGGCAGATAAGGCAAATCCTCTTCACGTTTAAATATGATCTGTTCGGACATAACAACTCCTTAAATTAATTGGGACGCAGATTTCCGCAGATAACCACAGATAATTATTTTATTTTTCGTTTATCCTGATAATCTGTGTTTACCCTGTTAGATAGTAAACATCTAACAGGGTGAATCCGTGTCCAAAAAGAAATTTCCTATACAATCGAGCTAACGTACCCATTCGTAAGGATTCCATTTTTTTTACTTTTTTATCCGCTTCTTTTCATCCATGATACTCCCCACCTCTTTCCACTTGCCATTGGAATAGATCAAATAAACGTCCCCCATGGTCGTGTCGATCACCCAGGCAGAATTGGTATCGCACCCGGCAATCTGGTACCGCCCTCCTTGCTGGGCCGTCTGGGGTATGAATCCTCCCCCAAAAGCTTTGGATGAATCCTTAACAAGGATTGACCCGCCGGCAAATAGGCTTAAAATCAAGGCCCCCGTGATGATAGCCATTTTTCCATCCATGAATTTTTTTTTCTCCATTCCCCTTCCCTCCTTTCCGCTCTAACATTCATCCCCTTTCCACGGAAGATAGGAAATGGTGCGAGCGAAAATTTTATCCTTATGGAATTCATTAGTTTTAAAGGTCTGGATTGTTTGGTCGCTACTATTTCTCCTAAGAACTTCTTCCTCGGCGTTCTCTGCGCGCTCTGGGGTGAAAATATATCAACGAAAAAAGGCTAAACTGGCAAAAGTGACCGCTGACTGATTCCCCGCATCCATGGATTGGCCATAATTCAGAAGCTTCCCTTCGCAGGCCCGGTTACCTATCAGATGGAGAAAGGTGTAGATCGAGGGCAGGCCGCAAATGCGGTGTCGGTCCTTTTCCCGCCGAATGGTTTCGTAAAACCCTTCGGCATCGACCCCTTCGGCAAACCCGAGCAAACTCCGATCCTCATCCGCCAAGGATTGCAGAGAAAAACGATTGGGTGCCTCTGGATCCCCGAAACGCAGGCCCACATGGGCCAGGTCCGCGCTGGCCAGCAAACAGATCCTTTTTTGACTCTTGGTCATAGCCATTTTCAAGGCGGCAATGAAATGGCTTACTCCGGGCAGCTCCATGGGGCTTTTATTGTTGAGGATGGCCTCATGCAAGGAACCGCAAAGCACAGGGACAATTTGGAAAAGATCTTGCCGCTGCCACAGAGCCCGGAGGAAAATGAGCTGCAGTTCAATGGAATGCTCCGCCTTATGAACGAATTCGTCTTCGTATAAGTCAAAAGGACAATCGGCTTCGATCTCGGCCAAGAAAGCCCGATCGGTTTCCACTGGCCCCCATGGCGTTTGAAAATCTTTCCGGGTGAGAACAAAGGGTCTTGCCGTGGGGGAATGGGCTGTACCCAGGATTAGGAAGAGATCAATAGGGGAGGATTCTTGGATTGTCTTGTGAGCCCAGGCATAACAATTTCCTCCCCTCCGATAATCAATGTGGGGAGCGATGGCCCCAAGCAAGTCGCCAGATTTTTGGCCAACCATTGGCAACCCTGGACCTTCCGGCGGTGTAAAATAAGATTCGACCATTTTCTTTACGTAATCCGGCTCTGCCTCATATGCTTCCCCGATTAAAGCCATCGGCCTCACTGGAGCATTTCTAAAGGCCTCGATCATCTCCCCCTGTAATTGGCGGAATCGTTCATTGTCAAGGAGAAAATGCTCTTCCAACTGGTTGGCGAGTTCCTGAATTTTTTCCCGGAAGAGAAGCTCCCCAAACTGGCGCATAAATTGTACTTGAATATCCGTAATAGAATGATGGCCGTCAAATAAACTGACGATGAAAAAAGCAGGATAGGGGAAAAAAAGAATTTTCCCCGAAAGGTTGAGGGGGTCGCGCAGGCAGATTACTTTTTGCCCGGATAATTCGGCCGGAAAGACCTCGACTTGGCGCAATTTGGGATAGAAATTTTCTTCACCCATCATATCTTGCAAAAATATTTTTAAGATTAAAGTCTCGGCAATTTTTACCTGCCCAGATGTTTATAAAGGTATTTTGGGGAGAAGTCAAGGGAGAAGAACCCAGTACAGGAAAAAGGCGTGAGAACATTGATAAATAGACAAATTCATGATAATTTATTTTAGGAGGGGTACCATGAACGATTATTTTGAACTGGGGCCTATTCGCCCGCCCAGCGAGGCTCAAAGCCTTTTAATTCGGGTGACCCGCAATTGTCCGTGGAATAAGTGTGAATTTTGCCATACTTATAAAGGGGAGCAATTTTCCTTCCGGTCGGTCGAAGAAATCAAGAAAGACATAGATGGCGTCAAGGCGATTACCGATGAAATTCGCCAGCGCTCCTGGAGCCTGGGTTACGCTGGAGAGATCCACCAGGATCTTCTGCGCACCCTCTCCAATCGACCTGCGCGCTATAGCCATGCTTTCCATAGCGTTATCGGATGGTTGTATTTCGGAGGGACTCAAGTCTTCCTTCAGGATGCCAACTCCCTCCTGGTCAAGACTGCCGACTTGGTGGAGATACTCAATTACTTGAAAGAAAAATTTCCCTTCATCCAGCGCATTACCAGTTACGCCCGGGCCAGGACCCTGGCCAAAAAATCCGTATCCGAGCTGCAGGAACTCCGTGCGGCCGGCCTCACCCGCATCCATATCGGGATGGAGACCGGTTACGATCCTCTTTTGCAATATATGAAGAAAGGGGTCACGGCCAAAGAACAAATTCAGGCCGGGAAAAATGTAGTGGAATCGGGTATCTCTCTTTCCGAATACGTCATGCCGGGTCTGGGGGGAATCCAATGGTGGCGGGAACACGCGGTGGAAACTGCCAGGGTGTTGAATCAAATCAATCCTGATTTTATCCGCTTACGCACCCTATACGTACGCCACAATATGCCCCTGTATCGCAAAGTCGAAGACGGTGAATTTATCCGGCTCTCGGACGACCAAGTCGTCGCGGAGATCAAGCTCTTCATCGAAACCCTCGACGGTATTCACAGTACGGTGGTAAGCGACCACATCTTAAATCTATTGGAAGAAGTGCAGGGTAAGCTTCCCGAACAGCGGGAAAAGATGATTGAGACCATCGACCGCTATCTGTCTTTACCCGCAGAGGAGCGCCTTCTCTACCGGGTGGGCCGGAGGCTGGGTTATTATCGGAGTCTCGATGACCTGCAAGACTTGCCCCTCCGGCGGCGGATGGAGCAAATGATCGATGAAGTTCGGCGCTCCCATAACCAAGAAGGAGCCCTGCTCTCCGAGGAAGCTGAAAGAGAGATTTACCGCCTGATGGAAAATTACATTTGAAATCCCCCAACCCCCCTTTGCGAAAGGGGGGCGAGGGGGGATTTAAATTTAAAGACACCAAAAAGAATTGATGAGGAAACAATGGCTAACATGACTCTATTGACGGATCTCTACCAATTGACCATGGTAGGAGGATATTACCTTCTTGGTAAAACCAAAGAAAAAGCCAACTTCGATTATTTCTTCCGTAAAATTCCCGAGCAAGGTGGTTTCTGTGTCGCCGCTGGTCTGGAACAGTTGATCGATTATATCCAAAACATTCACTTTGATCCGGAAGACATCGATTATCTGAAAAGCTTGGAGATTTTTCCACCGGAAGTTTTGGATTATTTCCGTAAACTTCGTTTTACCGGCGACCTTTACGCCGTTCCCGAGGGAACTTTGGTCTTCCCCCAAGAACCCATTGTTCGAGTTACCGCCCCATTACCTGAAGCCCAATTCATCGAAACCGCCCTCTTGAATATCCTCAACTTTCAGACTCTGATAGCCACCAAGGCCGCTCGCCTCTGTATCGCCGCCGGTGACGATCCGGTCGTTGAATTTGGAGTTCGCCGGGCCCATGGTCCCGATGGAGGATTGAGCGCCGCCCGGGCCTCTTTCATCGGCGGAACCCGGGCCACCTCGAACTTGATGGCGGGGAGAACTTTTGGCATCCCGGTTCGGGGCACTTTGGCTCACAGTTGGGTGGAATCCTTCTCTTCCGAATTGGAATCCTTCCAGGCCTACGGGAAAATCTACCCCAAGAACTGCCTCCTCCTGGTTGACACCTATGATACTCTACGCAGCGGGGTTCCCAATGCCCTTCAGGTTGGCAAAGAGCTTCGGGAAAGAAAACAAGGAGATCTTGCGGGAATCCGCCTGGACAGCGGCGATCTGACGTTTTTAAGCCGGGAAGCACGCAAGATGCTTGACGAAGCAGGATTTGAGCGCGCGCGTATTCTGGGTTCAAGCGATCTCGATGAGTGGCTGATCGAATCCATCAAGAAACAAGGGGCGGAGATTGATATCTGGGGCGTAGGAACCCGACTGGTAACTTCTTATTCGTGTCCGGCTCTGGGGGGAGTTTACAAGCTATCGGCTATTTTCAAAGATGGACATATGCGCCCCAAGCTGAAGGTTTCCGATGACCCGGAAAAAACCACCAACCCGGGAGTAAAAAAAATAGTGCGGTTTTACGATGAAAGAAATTTTATGCGTGGGGACGTGATCGTTTTACAAGAGGAAACTTTTCCCCCAGGACAGCCGGTTAAGGCTTTTCATCCCCTGCTCTCTCATATCAGCAAAACCTATCCCGGACATTTTAAAAAAGAGGAAATCCTCATCCCGATCATCAAAGCGGGAAAGCTGGTCTATCACAGCCCATCTTTGCCGGAAATTCAGGGCAACACCTTACAAAACCTTAAATATCTCCGGCCAGAACATAAACGCCTGCAGAATCCTCATATCTATCATGTCAGTTTAGGCGAAAAACTCTTTCAAGAAAAACAGGAACTGCTGAAGGCTGCTGTATAACGAGAGGGTTCATGGGTTCCAGGATTCTAGGGGTCAAGTGACTAAGTAACTGCAATAGCAGAAATCCTTCCTGACTATTTTCACTTGAACCCTTGCCCCCTGGAACCCTTGAACCCTATATTTTTAGGCGGGAGCAATTTTAAGAACTCCGGACCGGGCATGGGCTTTTTCTACCCGAACCAAAATCTGATCTCCCGGTACAAAATCAAGCCCGGAAGTCGCCGCCATATCTATCTCTAAGAGATATTCGTTCAGATGCACAAGGTAGCGGGTGGGAAACCGGTCGAGGACAACCGCTGTAGTGGTCGAACCGATTCGTTTTTCTAAATAGCGCAGGATCCAATATTGTTCCGTAAGTTCTTCCACCAACCCCACTTTGGAGATCGCCGGCCCAACCTGGGTAATGATTTCTCCCAGTTGTTCCCCGCTGAGAACCAGTCCTCCCCGTAATACTCCCAGGATTTGCTGTTCGATCAGAAGATCATAAAAGCGGCGAATGGGTGAGGTTAAGGTAAGGTATGCTTCCGCTCCAAGGCCAGCATGGCGCAAAGGCCGGGTACTAACTTCCACCCGGTTCATGATCCGGCGCAGGCGATAGGCTTGGAGAGGATCAAATTTGTCGATCGGGGGGATCTTGTCCCTGGGTTCGGCCTGGCTCCGGTAGATGGCCGGAATGCCTTTCTCTTTAAGAAACAGCGCCCCTAAGTAATTGGCTAAAATCATGAGTTCGGAGACGATTTTCTGAGAAGGGCTTTCCCGGTCGCGCCGGTAAATGGAGATCTCTTTTTCCCGGTTTACTCGAATCACCCGCTCGGGCCGAGGAATAAAAAACGCCCCCGAACCCATGCGCCGTTGAAAAAGCTTCTTGGTGATCCGTTGCAGAATGATTAATTCTTCTTCCTCTTCTTCCAGAAGCTGGTCAGCGCTGTCGTAAGAAAGCCTTTGTTCCACTTGGATGATGCTGGAGAGGATTTGATAATCCTGCACCTTCCCCTCTTCGTCGATTTGTACCAAAAAGCTGAGCGCCCGGCGTTGCTCCCCGACAATTAAGCTACAGGTGCTTTCGGAAAGTGCCGGAGGAATCATGGGAATGCGTTGATCGGGAAGATAGATCGAAATGGCCCGGGACATGGCTTCCTGAAATATTTCTCGGTGGCCATTGAGGAAGGTAGCCACATCCGTAATATGGATACCCACTTGATAATCCCCCCCCACCTGCTCCAGGCTCAAAGCATCATCGATGTCCCGGGTGTATTCGCTGTCGATGGTCAGGGGATGTAAAAACGTTAAATCACGGTCCTGGGGGTGGGGGAGGAAACCTTTGGCGGCCTGGGAAAGGATTTCTTCCGCTTCTTCGAGAACATTCTTCGGAAAACCTTTGGAAATCTGATAACGGTGCAGGAAAAGGTTTTCATCCTCCTCCCATTCCTTCATCTTCACTAAGAGTTCAAAAGGAGCTCCCGGCGAAGAAATCCCGGCCTTTTGCAACAGAGTTTTTCCTTTGGTGAATTCAGGGGCCTCCGGCCCGAAGAGGGCCATCTCTTTTAAAAGGCCTACGATGGCCGCCTTATTCGCTGGAGGAGAATTCATTTCTCCCGCCCATACCCCGGCCAGCCATGTGCTGGCTTCCTGATTCTCCCGCTCTAACTCAGCTTCCCGCTCGTACTGCAGTAAAATTTGTTCCACTTTTTCCGGTTCACGGGCTTCGTAAAGTTCTCCCTTTTGCTTGAAGTAAAGCCGGTCATCCGCCAGCGCCCGGAAGAGGGCCATTTCCTGGTCGCCTGAACAGGGAGGATTGAAAACCAGTTCGGTCAGTTCGCCTAAACGAAACCCCCTTCCCTCGTCGTTGACCAACTCCCAAAGTTCTTTGATCGCCAATGAGGCCATCAGGGCTTTTTGACGTTCCACAATAATTTTTAATTGTTCAACCAAAGTATCGCGGGGAAGACTGGCTTTTAGATAGTTGGAAGATACGTGAGCGATGCGGTTTGCACCAAGAGTGACTTCCCGGTTCTCTTCGCTGAGGAGATGATACTTATTCTCTTTAACTTCGAGGCAAACTGCACAAAAAATCTTTTTTTGTTCAAAGAAAGCGACAACCTTTCCTGTTTCCATGTACGCTCATTTCTAGCCTTTTCCCGAGCGAGGAATAAGGCGGGTGGAACAACCTTAACCCGACAGAACCAATCATAACATTTATAATTTATCAAATCAACCACCGGGAATGGCAGTTCTTTCCCCCTTTTCACCTTTCACCCCTCCCCTTGCACCTCCGATCTACGATCGGCTAAGTACCGCTATTAAGGCTTATTTCCCTCACTCGCGAAAGGAAACCTTCCCAGTTTCCATCTCCTAAAAATATATTGCGCACCTCGACCCCACGGATCATTAC
>JAURYC010000167.1 GCA_030654105.1 Deltaproteobacteria bacterium | reverse complement strand
TCAAGGGCTTCAAGAACAATGTCCATAAATTAAAATCGTAAGGCGTAAGGCGCAAGTGGTTAGGGGTAATACGCCATAAGCAACCCCCAACACCCAACACGCAACTCGTAACACGAAACAGGCATTACGTTTTATTGCTCAAAGCTGGATTTCCATCCCTTCATAAACCCCAAAGCATTCCAGATCGGCCTTTTGATCCTCGATCACCTGGCGGCAGTTTTGGATCATTTCTTCTATGCTGGCGTCCGTTCTGTCCTGGTTATGGTGAAACAAGCCAAATTTCTTTACCTTAGCGTCCAGGGCTAACCTCAGCGCATCTTTATAAACCGAGTGCCCCCAGGTTTTTCTTATTTTGTATTCTTCCTCGGTGTATTCAGAATCATGAATGAGCAGATCCGCGCCGGAGGAAAAATTAACATAGTCCTTATAATCCAGTCCGCCGGGATGTTTAAAAGTCAGCTCATTGTCGGTGAGGAAAACAAAGGCCCGGCCGTCCTCGATAAATTTATATCCGATCCCCGGATTGGGATGACTGGTGGCAATGGGGGTTACATTCATGGATTTAATGGCAAAACTGTTTGCGCAGGATTGATGGTAGGAAATATTCGCTTGAACCTTCTCGAAATCCACCGGAAAGTTGGGGGCCGCCATGACTTTGGAGATCATCTTTTTTATGGAGTCCTGAGTAAAGGGACAGCCAAACATGTGAATGGACGTTTCCTTCCGGTAGATCGGTTTAAAAAAGGGAAATCCCAAAATATGATCCCAATGGGAATGGGTAAAAATCATATTGTATTGAAATCTTTCTTCTTCCAGCAATCGAATCCCTAACTTCCGGATACCCGTGCCGGCATCAATGATGATGATTTCATCCTCACTCGATCTGATTTCGATGCAGGTGGTATCTCCCCCGTACTTTAGGTATTCTTGCCCGGAAACTGGAATGGAACCCCTCGCTCCCCAGCACCGAATTATCATCTCCTTCTTCCTTCGTTTCTCAGATTTGGCTCCGACTTGTTTGGGCCGATTAAGGGTCACAGGTAAAACAACAGGGTTAACAACACGTTGAATAGGATGATGGATAAAATCGCGCTCACCACGCCTCTGGTAGCCACCTGCGGCACCTCGATGGAGGAGTAGCGCACCGTCAGCCCGTGATAGGTGCAGGTCAAAGCGATCAGCAGGCCGAAGGCGGCACTTTTCAAGATTGCCAAAACCAGGTCAGTAACCGTGAGGGAGACCATCAACTCTCTCAGGAACACGGGTAAATCCGCAGGCAAGATTAACTTGGAGACGACGAAGCCTCCCAGTAGGGCCACGGCGTTGAAATAAATGGTCAGACAGATGACCGCGATGGTTACCCCGATGATCCGGGGGGTAACGATAAAATAAACCGGGTTGATTCCCATAACCCGGATGGCTTCCAATTCATGGGCAACGATCATATTCCCCAACTCGGCGGCAATGGCCGTTCCCGACCGACCGATCACGATGATAGCGGTGAGCAGAGGCCCTAACTCCCGGATGATCACCACAACCAGGATGGTGCTGATGAATTGTACTCCCCCGAGAAGGGCCATTTGGCTTCCCACTTCCACGATGACGATCGTCCCCAGGGCCAGAGAAACCAGGGTGACAACCTTCAGGGCTTCCACGCCGGTGAAATAGATCTGGCGCAGAGTAATTTCCAAGACCAGGGAAAAACCCTTTTCCCTCTCGGCGACTATTTCTTTGAAGGCCAGATAAAGGAGGGTGGAGAGATCGAGATAATAGTGTAACTTATCATTCATCCATCGGCCGATAGCATCCACGGCCGCAAGTCTTCCTCTGCTCAAAATCCCTTCCAAATTTCTTTGCACCCCTTCCCCGTAAAAATATACCACCAACCCCCGGGACTTTCTACTAAATTCTTGCCCCAGCGGAGGAAGTGTGTTACTTAGAAAAAAGGAATAGGCGATAGGCTTTATGGTATTGGAGAAAATTATATTTACTTTGGGGACCAGCAACCGGACCCTTGACGAATTTGTAAAGCTGCTGAAATTTTATGCCATCGAGATGGTGGTGGACGTGCGCAGCTTTCCTACCAGTAAATTCCCTCACTTCAAGAAAGAGACCCTGTTGCAATCTTTGGGTGAACAGGGATTCGGGTATTACTATTTAGGAAAGGAACTGGGAGGGTACCGCAAGGGGGGTTATGAGGCTTATACCCAGACTCTTGAATACCTGGTAGGCATGGAGCTTTTAGAGCGGATGGCTTCGCGTTGTCGTTGCGCCATCCTTTGTGCGGAACGCCTGCCCTGGCGCTGCCATCGAAGATTCATCGGAGGCAGCCTGCAGGGGAGAGGATGGAAAGTTGTACATATCATCGAAGCGGAAAAAATATGGGACGATAAACTTGATGATCGAAAGGACTCCTGATCCCCAGTATATTTTTCGAGGCGACATGAGTGTAGATCATGGTGTTCCGGAGGAACGTGCTCGCGTCTGAGGGCTCGTTAGCACAGCAATAATGAAGACCAATCCCTTTAAAGCATGATATAATACGCCCATGCCCCTATCAACTCTCTCCAAGCTCGAAGTTGCCGGTGTAGCAACACCAGAGAATCCGATATGAAGAATGATCTAGAGATGCTCGAAGAATACGACTTCAGTGACGGAGTCCGCGGTAAATATGCGAAGCGGTATGCCGAGGGCACCAACGTCGTAGTTATTGACCCCGACGTGGCGGAGTATTTTCCCGACCACGAATCGGTAAACGATGCCCTTCGCAGTCTAGCGGCAATTATCAAGAGGAAGAGGAAAGCCGAACAAAGGCCTGCAGGTGGACCCTCGCTACGCTCGGGCCGCTGAGTCCGAGCGTTCGCCAATATTAAACAAGATGGATCAAAAGCACTGAACCAATGAGATATGACGTTCGATTCAAACCCAGGGCAATAAAAGACATTGAAGGTCTGCCTTCCCGGATTCAGGGCCGCGTCCTAGCGCGAATTGAAGAGATGAGCGATGATTTGAGGGGAGATGTCAAGCGGCTCACAAATTTTACCCCTGAGTATCGCTTGCGTGTTGGGGACTTCAGGGTTTTGTTTGAGATTGAAGGGGAAACGATTATCATTTATCGGATTCGGCATCGTCGTGAAGCGTACCGATGAATGGAGGTTGATGAAATGGTTTCTTTACGTGCCCAGATTATTAAGAAAAACGGGAAGAAAGAGTACGCCGTTCTACCCTATGAGGAATTCCTGAAGGTTCAAGAGGAACTCGAGGACTACGACGATCTTCGTTGCCTCAGAGAAGCCAAAGAGGCGGAAAAAGCTGCACCGACTATTGGAATAGCTGAACTGAAGAAGAAGATCGGAAGGCGAACAAATCGCTGCAGCCGACGGCGGTAGTCTGCCGCGGTTGAGCTTGGTGTTCCTCCCGACCGCAGGCGGTAATAAATAAAAAACCGGCTTTTATATAGTTATGGGCGTTGCATAATCGAAAATTGGGAGTTTAGGTGGGCGGTCGGGAGGAATGTGCTCGCTTCTGAGGGCAGCGTGTTCTACGCCTGCGGCGGGCGAATCCCGCTTGGCGGGACTGGAGCAGACGGGCCTTCGGCCCACAG
>JAURYC010000166.1 GCA_030654105.1 Deltaproteobacteria bacterium | reverse complement strand
CAGTGAGACCGACGATCATTTTCTCTTCACGATTCATAATGATAATCTAAAGAGGGTCTTATTACCCATTACGTATTGGGTGTTTCTAAATCCGAAATTCGCATATCGCCAAACAAACTGCAAATTCAAATTGACAATTTTAAAAATGGAAAGAGTTTTTAATTTCGGGTTTCGATCCCTGGAGCCCAAATTTTTTCTTATCACTAAGGAACTTTTTCAGGTATTTTTAAAAGTGATATCCGTTTCTCCCTTTGGTATGGGGATGATATAAACAGGTTTTTTAACCCGGCTTAAAACCTTCTCGGCTACGCTTCCTAAAAAGGCATGCGTGATCCATCCTTTGCCATGAGTCCCCATGATGATGACATCACAATCCAATTCATCTGCTTTTCTAAGAATTTCAACGGCAGGCTCCCCTTCGATCACCACGATGGATGCTACCCGTTTCAGAGTTTCTTGGTCATCTTTGAGTTCCCGTTCGGCAAATTCCTTTAACCGTTGGTTGATTCGCTTGATTTGCTCATCCCGCCTTTCCTTCCATAGCTTTTCGAGCTGCCCCTCTTCGAAATGCAATTCAACAAGTACTCCGACCGATGAATGCGGTTTTTCAATGACATGCAGAATATGAATTTTGGCGTCGTGTTTCTGGGCAGAATTTACAGCATAGCGGAAGGCATAAGCAGAATTATCCGTCAGGTCGGTGGCGTAAAGAATACTCTTTATTCTGGGGATCATAATTCTTCCTCCTTGGGAAAATAATTTTTTCAGCGATCATTGATTCTTGTTTATCGGCTATTGCACTATTTAGCATGATCATTCCGGATATGACAAGAGTTATTCAATTTAGGATCATCTGCAAATTAGGGATCAAGAATTCAAGGGGTCAAGGGTTTAAGTGGAAAAATTTTTACATTTTTCATTTTGCATTTTTAAATTTCTCATCGCTCCCTGGAACCATGGAAACCTTTATTTTGCCAAGAGAAAATAAATTTTTCCCTCTTCGCGCATCTCCCCGGCAACCCATCCGGCCTTATCTCCGCTGCCGCAAAAAAGGTCGACCCGTGCGGGACCCTTCATGGCGGCACCTGTGTCCTGGTTGAGCACAAATCGCCGGAGGCTTTTCCTGCCTATTATTTTTCCCCGTTCATCAAATACTGGCTGCCGAGAGATAATATAGGCCAGGGCGCCCGGAGGAAAAATGGAATAGTCCGTTGCAATGGATCTGCCGGCAGTGAGCGGCACACCCAGCGCCCCTATGGGCCCCCCATCTATTTGAGTGGAGAGCGGCAAGGAGCGGAAAAAAATATAACGTTGATTAATGTTGAATATATCTTCCATCCATTCCGGGTGTTTTTGGAGAAGTTCTCTCACCCGCCTCAGGGAAAGTTCTTGCTCCGCTATAAGTCCTTGCTCGACAAGATACCGTCCGATGCTCCGGTACGGCCGGCCGTTGGAAATGGCAAAACCCACCCGCAACATCTTTCCGTCCGGTAGGCGGATCTGCCCCGACCCCTGCACATGCAGGACAAACCGCTCCCACGGGTCCTTCAGCCAGGCCAGTTCATACCCTTTCCCTTTCAGTACTCCCTGGCAGTCAATCTCCTGGCGAGAATAATAGGGAATAACCTGCCCGCTCTGAGCCCGGCCGATACCTTTTCCTTTGGGTTGTTCCTTTAATTCGGTAAACGTTGTTTCCACCAGATCATCCGGCCTACGGTATATAGGATATTGGTATTCTCGCCCGGGTTCAAGGCTGCCGGCGATGATGGGTTCATAATACCCCGTTAGGAGGATGCTCAACCCCTCTCCTTTCCCGGTTGTTTCCCATAAATGGAAGTTCTCTTGAATTCTTCGGGCGAACTCCACTGGGTCAGGAGTGTTTAAAAAGATTTCTCGGAAAAGAGACAGAGAACAGCGAGCCTTTTCCAAGTGGCGAAGATCTCCCTGATTCCCTGAAGAGTTGTCGGGTGAAATGGGGGAAGATATTTTTTTCTCCAGATAAACGAGGCTATTTTCAACCGCTTCTCGGAGAGATGTTCTTTCGCCGTCATCGGTCAGAGGGTGAATGGATTCTTTTTCCCGCGGCAGCAACAATTCTTCCGGGGGGGGTGGCTCTTTTGGCGCTGGCGCCATGCAACTGAAAAGGAAGAGAAAAATAATTCCTGCGTAGATTGACTTTTTCGGCAAACCTAAAACCTTACGCCCTTAAGGTTATTCAGCAAGGAGGAGTCCGGGCTACCTTAATAATTGAGAAAAAACTATATCATTTTCCACCCCCAATGGCCAGGCTAAAAGCGCAAACCGACCTAAGGGGCAAGGCGTATTCCGAATCGGCGATCTTTAAGGAGGAGAAAAGCTCGGGGGGCCAGAGCAGGAGGAGGGCTCTGGCCCCGGGAGGAGGGGACCGGCTGGGGGATGGAAAAGTTAATTATTCAAGAATTCATCAATCTCGTTATCTTCCCAGGCATGAATACTTCTAATTTTTTGGACGATGTTTTTTACTTTCCGGTTATAACTCCGTTGGGCTACGGATTTATTGACGATAGCAACGATGTCCGGAACGTTGAAAGGCTTGGAAACGAAGTCAACCGCCCCATAGCGGATGGCGTCGTGGACGTTGGTTAGGGTCCCATATCCGGTGACGATAACGACTGCGGCGTCACTCCCCAGTTTCCTGAGTTCCCGCAGCACGTCCATCCCTGAAAGCCCAGGCATTTTTATATCGAGGGTGATGAGGTCAACTTTTTCTTTTTGAATACAATCGAGGGCCTCTTGTCCGTTTGCAGCTGTATGGACATCATAAAGTGGTTTGAGGATCATCCGCAATGATTCCCGTGGTCCGAGTTCATCATCCACAACCAAAACCGAAGCTTTTTGCTCCATCTCCAACTCCTGCCAAAAAATTTTAACCTGCTGTTAACCCTTACAGAGCCGTTTTTGTTTTGTACAGCAAATTCTATGCCTTCTAAGTTGGGTGCCTCTGTTTTACCCAATTAATTGATATTTCAGTATTTTTAGTTCGGTAAAAAATAATGAGGATCTTTATGGCCAGTTTTGTACACCTTTCAGGCCCGGTTTTGCCCACATTTTTTGAGGCAAGAAATGATGATTTTGTAAAAAGTCGTCTCTCCCGCGGAAGCGGGAGTCCAGAGAAGATGTAAATATTTGATAATACTGGAGGCTCTTGCAAAAGTATTTTTTTGTGGTTCGACAAGCTCACCATGAACGGAAAAACTAAATAATTTCAACCTAAGCCCGTTCACCCTGAGCCTGTCGAAGGGTAAATTACGGACTTTTGCAAGAAGCTCACTGGATTCCCGTTTTCACGGGAATGACCAAAAAGAGTATTTTCATGCTTTTTACGAGTTAATCAGAAATCATTCTGGAAAAAGCTATGCGCTTGGATTAAAGCACATAGCGTTTTTATCCAAACCGCGGCGGCGGAAAAAAGAATGCGGTTAACCAAACAGCACGCCGGGCAGCCACAAAGCTATCTCGGGAAACAGCATGAGGAGAAAGAGGGCAATCAACTGGATAACCATAAATTCTATCACCCCTCGGTAAATGGTCGATAACTTCCACTGGGGAACCACGGCCTTGAGGTAATATGCTGACATGGCGACGGGTGGAGACAGAAACGCCGTCTGCAAGTTCACCGCGACAAGCGCGCCGAACCAAACCAGGTTGAACTTTAAGGTTAGGATCAAGGGGAGGAAGATCGGCAGAAAAATGAGAACGATGGCCGGCCACTCAAAGGGCCATCCCAAAATAAAGATCACCACCATTAAGAGAAGGAGCATCATAAATGGGCTGAGATCCAAGGCAATCAACGAATTGGTGATCAGCGTCGCCGATCCCAACCTGGAAAAAACAGATCCAAAGATGTTAGCGGCCACGGCCAGGAAGAGGACCATACTGGAAGTACTTAGAGTCTTGATCAGGGCCTCCTTGAATTTCGGCAAAGTCAATTTGCGGTAGGCGAGAGCCATTAAAATACCTCCGCAAGCCCCACAGGCCGCTGCTTCCGTAGGCGTGGCCAATCCAGCCAAAATACTCCCCAGAGTGAAAAAAATGAGGGAACCCAGCGGCACCATGCCAAAAAAGAATTCTTTTATTTTCTCGGTTCTCGAAATCCTTTCATCCATCGGCACCACTGGCCCGAGTTCAGGATTCAGGAAGTTGCGAATCAAAAGATAAATAACATAAAGGCCCGTCAATAAAAATCCAGGTCCGAAGGCGGCGGCATAAAGCTTGGCCACAGAGATTCCCAGCACCGGCCCCATAACCACAAGCATAATGCTCGGGGGGATCAGAATCCCTAAGGTCCCTCCGGCAATGATGGTTCCGGCAGAAAGTTGGTCGTTATATCCACACCTGATCATGACCGGTGCGGCCATAATCCCCAGAACAGTGACCGCGGCACCGACGATTCCCGTGGCCATGGCAAAAATGGCCGCGGTGAGAATGACGCCGACGAAAAGGGACCCTTTCACCCCAGAAAGAACGTGGCGAAAGGCCATGAAAAGCCGCTCCATGAGTCCCGCCTGTTCCACCACGTATCCCATGAAGACAAAGAGAGGAACCGCAGCCAGGACTTCTTCCTGCATCAACCCAAAGGTTTGCATGACCATCAAATCAAAGACCATTTTCCCCAAGCTGAAGTAGCCAAATAAAATTGCCAGGATTATGAGGGTGAAGGCTATCGGAAAGCCGATGAAAATTACCACGAGGAGGGTGCCCAACATCAAGAGGCCAAGAATTTCGTTGCTCATCGCCATTCCCCCCTTGTCGTGGCATAAACACTCTTTATGAATTCGGCGATGCCTTGGATTATTAAAAGAATGATTGCTATTGGGATCACCGTTTTGAATGGATAAACGATCGGTCTCCAGGGACTGTAGGCTGCTGTTTCTTTAATATCCCAGGCATGGGCGGCATAATCCCATCCGGCAATCAAGAATAGGATCATGCCGGGGAAAAAAAAGAAGAGGTAGAAAGATGCATCAATTATCCCCTGCCAACGAGCCGGAAAATGGTTATAAAGAAGATCCGTTCGGATATGTCCTTTGTTGTAAAGAGTATAAGCTGCCCCCATCATAAAAATGGTTCCGTAAAGCATATAAGCTATGTCATAGGCCCATTCTGTAGGGGAATCAAAGGCATATCGAGCCACAACTTCATAAACCAACCCCCCCACCAGAGGAACATTGAGCCAGGCGAAAATTTTGCCACTCCACAACGATAGGCCATCAATGAACCGGACAACTTTAAACGCAGAATTCAATTTGCTCAACCTCCCATAAAATAATAATGGGTGATCTTCTTTTTTTATACATTTCGCATTTCAGCTGGAACCAATGCTGTCTTAGGACTCCCAAAATATTCAAAAGGGGTGAATCTCAATTTTTAATCCCTTGAGAGACCCACCCCTTTTTCTTAATAAGCGATTTTTAACCACTCGATTATTTGGGCTTTTGAACTTTATAAGGATTGATTTTGCCCCAATAATAATCGGCGGCCAAGTCATACGGTGGGTGGCCGACACTACGATAAGGAACCACCTGTTGCGCCCATTTCTTTTGTGATTCATATACTTTGGCGAAGAATGGATTTGCCTTGACGTATTTTTCCGCCACTTTGTCCCATGCTTTTAGCACTTCCAGTAAAATGTCCCGTGGGGATTCGATCACTTTCACCCCATGCTTTTCAATCAGGGTCTGGAGATCCTTGCTGTTCTGGTTCAACATCTTAATGGTGAAATGTATTGTCTCGGCCATTCCCGCGTACTCGACGATTGCTTTAAGGTCGGCAGGAAGTTCATCCCATTTTTTCTTATTGATGATGAACTCCATCATACCTGTGGGCTGGTGCGTTCCAGGCATGTGGTAGAACTTACGAACATCTTGGAAGCCCATAGCCATGTCAGAGCTTGGGTCGCTGAATTCTCCGGCATCAATGACACCCCTCTCCAACGCCGGCACGATTTCACCACCGGGGAGAGTTACCACTGTCATACCCATGGCTTTAAAAACTTCGGCGGACATTCCCCCTGCCCGGAATTTCAACCCCTTAAAGTCCTTCACATTTTTGATGGGTTTAGGAAACCATCCCAAGGGCTCTGGCGTTTCACCAAAGGTGGGGAAAACTACAACGTTCATTTTCAATTCTTTCTGCATAAGTTCGTTGTACAGTTCTTTCCCGCCGGCTATATAGAGCCATCCCAGGTAATCCTCCGAGCTCATCCCGAAGGGCCCGCCGGGAACGCTGCCGAAAAGAGTGGCAGCCGGGTGTTTGCCATACCAATAGCCAGGCCAGGCATGTCCCCCATCCAAGATCTCTTTGTGAACGGCATCAAGGACTTCAAAGGCGGGTACGATGGCGCCTGCGGCCAGGAGCTCAATCTTCAGCCGTCCGCCGGACATAGCTTCAATCTTTTCCACTAAACCCTTAGGGTTCACCTGGTGGAAATCTCCAGCCGTCCAGGTACTCTGAACTTTCCACTTGAATGTCTGCTGCGCACCCGCTGGGCTGGAAAAAACTAAAACGAACATCAAAATTGCCAAAACTGCCCATACCTTTTTCATTGCCTCCACCTCCTTTAGAAAAATTACGATAAAAAGTTAATAAAGGAAACACCACCCCCAAATTTTTAATGTTTTGAAGGGCATCACCTCCCTCATTCGTTCCTTTTCGTGCTCCTTTTCACATAGCCACTTGAATCTGCATGCGAGCCGCTCCGCATGCCAATTATATTCCATATATTAAATATTTTTGTCAAGACAAATCTTTGCCCTTATCCACTCCCCCTATACTTGGCAAACTCCCTTGTCCAAACCCGTTATTTTGGGTTTTAATATTTACCTTTTGCCTATTACCTATCGCCCATTGCCTTTTTCACTTCCATCCCGGCTATTTTCTCTATCACTTTAACAATGGCGGCGTCATCCTCTTTTCCATACCCCAGGCAGTTGGCCATTTGAAAAATTTCTTTGGCCACGGCACTCAATACCAGAGGAATTTTCAATGATCTTCCCATATCCATAATAAAAGTCAAATCCTTTAAAAGAATATCCAGTTCCCCCCGGCAGGTAAAGTCCCGGTCCACCATTCTATAAGCCCGATTTCTGAACATCCAGCTATCCCCGGCGCTTTTGGGGATAATATCCAACATCATTTGCGGGTCCAGGCCGGCTTTCATACCTAAGACCATGCCTTCCGCTACGGCCAACCCATTGACCGCCACCAATAAATTATTCACCAGCTTTAAACTCAACCCCGATCCCAGGGCACCTAAATAATATATATTCTTTCCCATGGCCTCAAAAATATTTCGACACCTCTCAAATTCTGCTTTTTCTCCACCAACCATGATGGTCAGCGTTCCCGCCTCTGCCCCTTCTTTTCCCCCGCTGATCGGGGCATCCAACACTTTTACTCCTTGCTTCTCCAATGTTCGGGCTAATGCTTTTACCTCTGCGGGAGCGATGGTGCTCGCAATTATGACCAAATCACCCGAACTTACCCCTTCGCATAGCCCCCTTTCTCCCAAGACAACTTGCTCCACCTGAGCATAATTTAAAACCGCAATAATGGAAACGCTGGCCTTTTGGGCAACCTCCTTCGGGTTTTCCCCTAATTGGGCCCCCAGCGCTTTTATTTTTTTCAGGGGTTCTTCCTGGATGTCGTAGGCCACCAGTGGAAACCCGGTTTGTAAAATATTTTTGGCCATACCCATCCCCATATTCCCTAAACCAATAAAACCGATGTGATTCTTCATCATATTCTCCTATTCGATTTTAAAGTTTTACGTGATAAATTTCATAAGTTTGTTTTTCCAGCCCTTCTCTATGGAAAAAAGCTACTTCTTCACCATCAATAATCGCTGGTCATAATAAATAACGGTTTCTGCTCAAAACTTTCATAATACGGGCGCAGCCGCTCGCGGTTGTAATATTTATCCACATCCACAACCTTCTTGCCGCTGGTCACCACATCAATAGGCACGTTATCATACCTGCCGTTGCGCAGAGAAACCAGCCGCCCATGAGAATGACTCAAGACCAGGTTTAATGCCAGGTTGCCAAAGGCCATAGGGGCGATAGAATCGATCGCATCCGGATTCCCGCACCGGACAAGATACCCCAGCCTTTGGTTGATTACATTGATGCTCCTGCCTTTGTTGTACTTGGAGGAAAGCTTTTTAATCCGATCCGACACCACATCGCCGATTCCTCCCAATTTTTTATGGCCGTACATGTCCTTTTCGTCTTTTTCGAAGATCATTTCATCCCCTTCAAACATTGCCCCCTCGGAGACCAGAACAACCGAATAATGGCTCGGGTTGGTGTATCGGTCCGCCACTAACAGTTCGGTGAGGCGGTCGATGTTGAACTTGTATTCCGGGATCACGCACCGGTTGGCCGCGCCCGCCATTGTGGGGAGCAAGGCCGTAAACCCGGCATACCGCCCGAAAACCTCAATGACCAGGATGCGTTCATGAGACCCGGCTGTCGTCCGTAAACTGTGGGTCATCTCGATGGTCCGGGTTATGCTGGTGCTGAAGCCGATGCAATAATCCGTACCTGGTACGTCATTATCCATCGTTTTGGGAATGGCTATTACTTTGACTCCCTGCTTGGCAAGATGGACGCCATAGCTTAGCGTATCATCTCCGCCAATCGGGATCAGGTAATCGATCCCCAGAAAGTCAAGGTTTTGCAAAACTTCCGGCGTAAGGTCATTGATTTCCTCATGGTATTTTCCCACGAGATTCTCGGGAACGTCCTCTTTGGGAATGTGACTGGGCCGGGTGCGGGAAGTGTGCAAAAAGGTCCCTCCCGTGCGGCCAACCTTATTAACAATTTCCTCGGAAAGAATCTGATAGTGTGCGTCCGCAGGGACCTTTTTATTGCGGACCATGGATACCAGACCTTTCCAGCCGTTGCGGATCCCGATCACTTGAAATCCTTCGCGGATGGCCCTGATCGTTACTGCCCGAATCGCCGGGTTGAGGCCAGGGACATCCCCGCCGCCGGTCAGGATAGCAATAACGCCCTTTTTTCTTTTAACGTGCGCCATATTTCTTCCCCCCAACAATTCGCCTATTATTTTTCTGGCAAATGGCCAGAAAAATATTTTAGGTTTGCCCGCTTCAGCTTTTCTAAGACATGGGGATAAAGGATGACTTCCTCCCTTTCCACTTCACTGTGCATCCTAGGATCGATCTTCCAAATCGTATGGTAAAGCTGGTCCACTGCTTCTTTTGCGGAGAAGGAGAGCATGATTGCGGGGTGGGTGCTCACTCCCGCTTTCAGCAAATTCTTCAGAGCAGCAAGTTGGAGTTGGAAACCTACGGGGTTTGCTCCGGTCAACCGGGCGAATTCTTCTTCCGTGCATCCTTTCAACGAAACCCGCACGTGCACAAAAGGATACAAAGCCAGTTCCTGGGCATACGCTTCATCCTCTCCGATCAGGATACCGTTGGTTTCTAAAATAAAGCGCACTCGCATCTTTTTTAATTCTTTAAGAATTTTAAAAAGATGTTCCCGCCCGATAGTCGGCTCTCCCCCGCTGATCCGAACCTGCGGTGATTTTTTTTCTTTGAGGAGCTTCAGAATTTTCCCGGTGACTTCATCCGGGGTGAGTAATTCTCCACCCTCTCTTCCTTCAAGCAGGGCTTCGCTGCGGACCCAGCAAAACTTGCAGGTTAATCCACAGCCTGCGCAATCGGCAGTAATGATTCCTCCATACCAGCGGTCATGGCGGAACCGATAATATTTCTTTAAATCCCCCCCAATCCTTTTCTGGACTGTGAGGGTCTCAATTCTCCTGTGTCTCTCGACGGGATCGTAGCCCAATTTTATTCACTCTCGCTGATCGTATCGGGAAGTTCGTTGCTGTCATCTTTTTCTATAGGGAAATAAGCTTTAAGTTTCTCCCCTACTTCCCGGATGCCCCGGCAGAGTCCTTCGCAAAATTTGCCTTCCCGAAAATATTTTTGCATCTCTCCTTTAACATCCTCCCAGTAGTTCTCGGGAACCAGCCGGTGGATTCCCTCATCGCCCAGGATGGCAAACTTCCGGTGGTCCGTGGCCAAATAGATAAGAACACCGTTGCGATGCTTGGTCTGGGTCAGTCCCAACCGGTTAAAAACCTTTTTGGCTTTTTCGAGCACATCTTTTCCAGAACGGCGGACCAAATGGACCCGGATTTCCCCCGAGGTTTGTTTTTCAGCCTGGCGAATCTCCTCTATGATTCGCTCCTGCTCTGCCGTGGTAAAAAATTTTTTAGGGTGTTTTTTCCAGAACATAAATTTATTCGGACGCAGATTTTCGCAGATAAACGCCGATAAATACCATTATTGTCTTTTTAAGAAACAACAACAAAATATAATTAACATCGTTGAATTTTTAAATTTCAACATTGATGATCTCGTAAAAAGTCGGCAGAAGAGTCATTGCGAGCGAAAGCGAAGCAATCTCGTTTTTATAAGTCCTTGAAAATACGGGATTGCTTCGTCGTCCCGCATTGGCGGAACTCCTCGCAATGACGAAAACGGGACT
>JAURYC010000165.1 GCA_030654105.1 Deltaproteobacteria bacterium | reverse complement strand
AAGGAAGAGGGCGATCCCAACTCCAGGCATCGATTCCCACCACTTTAACCCCCTGTTCCAACAACCAAAGCGTTGATTCCCGGCCCATGCCGCAGCCCTTAACCAGGTACTCGGGTTTTCCCCAGTAACGGTCGGCGCCGGTCATGATCAGCACAATATCCCGGGGTTTGATCCGGTAGCGAATTTTTTTTAAGGCTTTTTCCAAGTCTTTAACCGTTATCAGGGCACCCGCCTTCTTGCGGCGAAAATCCAGGACAACGCCGTTTCCGTAGCACCACTCTAAAGGAATCTGGTCGATCGTTTTCGCCTTTTTCCCTTCCGATATGGGGGCATAATGCCAGGGGGCATCCAGGTGAGTGCCGGAGTGAGTACTGAGTACAATCTTTTCCACGGCCCACCCCAAACCGAGAGGAAGATCTTCCGGGCGGCAACCGAGCAGTTCTTGCGCCGAAACCAGCCCACCCTGATGATCGGTGTATTCCAGTTGCGGGATCATAAACTCCGGATCACTGGGTACGGATTCAATGGGAATACTCAGGTCGATGAATTTAATTTCCTTACCCCTCATAGCATTGCTCCTTTTTTAATTTCCTCGCGCATGGCAGTGATCGTTTTACCATAGTCGGAAGTCTTAAATATTCCCGAGCCACTTACAAATACGTCTGCTCCTGCCTTGGCCACAGCTCCAATGTTATCGACTTTAATCCCTCCATCCACTTCCAGCTCCAGGTTCCAGCCCTTGCGGTCAATCAGCGAACGAAGTTGTTTTATCTTGGGTAGCATTGCAGGGATAAATTCCTGACCGCCGAATCCCGGGTTGACGGTCATAACTAAAACCAGGTCAGCGTATTCGAGGGCCGGCTCTATAAGGCAAAGAGGGGTGGCCGGATTCAAAGAGACGCCGGCGCGGGCCCCCCTTTTTTTGATTTCTGTCAACGTGCGGTGGAGATGGGAACAGGCCTCTACATGAACCGTGAGAATACCGGCTCCGGCCTCAACGAAAGCTGTTAAAAATTCATCGGGATTCCGGATCATCAAATGAACATCCAGAGGGAGAGAGGTCATCTTGCGCAGCGATTCCAAGATCATCGGGCCGATAGTGATGTTGGGGACAAAATGGCCATCCATGACATCAACATGAATGTAATCGGCTCCGGCTTTTTCTACCGCTTGCACCTCTCCCCCCAGTCGGCTGAAGTCAGCAGAGAGGATGGAAGGAGAGATTTTATTAAATTTTTCATTGGGCATTTTTCATATCCCCTTTTTCATCCTGGCGGCAAAGAAACCATCCAGGCGATAATTTCCCCTAAGGATGATCATCTCCGGGTAAGTGCGCAGGAATCCTTTTTCATCGACCAAGGGCTGCCAGGATTCCGGGACAATGAAGCGCAGGTCTTCAACCTGAAAATCTTTGTGCCGGCCCAGAAAGGCTTCCACCACGGAATCATTTTCTTCCCGGGTCATCGTACAGGTACTATAGACCAAAATCCCCTCCGTTTTCAAGCGCGAACAGACGTTTTCCAGGAGGGCCATTTGCAACCCTTGCAGGCGCCGAGCGTCTTGGGGTTTCCGTCGCCATTTGACTTCCGGATTGCGGTGTAGGATTCCCAGACCCGTGCAGGGAGCGTCGATCAGGATTCGGTCGAAGATGAATTGGGCAGGGAGGGGGAGAGGCTGGATCGCATCGGTTTGAAAAGTTTGAATGGTGGATATTCCCAGCCGCCGACAGTTTTCCTGGATGACCTCCACCTTGGGGCGGTGAAGGTCCAGGGCGATGATTTCTCCCCGATCTTCCATGAGCTGGGCCAGATGAGTGGATTTTCCCCCCGGGGCGGCGCAAGCGTCCAACACTCGCTCACCGGGTCGTGGGTCGAGAAGATGAGCGATGATTTGGGAGGCTTCGTCCTGCACGAAGTACATTCCTTTTTGGAACAACTCATCCTCGGCCAAGAATGGACTTTTTTTTAGGATCAACCCCTCGGGGGAAAAGGGGGTCGGAAAGGAATCGATCCCCGCGGCATGCAATTTTTCCCGCAGGGCTTCCCTGGAGATTTTTAAAGTATTCACCCGCACGGTGAAGGGAGGCCGCAGATTGTTGGCAGCGCAAATTTTCTGGGTCATCTCTGGCCCAAATTCCTTTACCCAGCCTTCGACCATCCAGCGTGGGTGGGAAAGGGCCTGAGTAATGTATTCAATAGGGTGGGAAGTGAAGGGCGGAAAAACCTCTTGATTTTTTTTACGGGCAATGGCCCTGAGGACGGCGTTGACAAAGGCGCTCATTTTTTCATTTTTAAAAATAGCCTTGGCCAGGCGGACGGATTCATTCACGGCGGCAGAGTCAGGAACCCGGTCCAGGAACAAGATCTGGTAGCCTCCCAACCTTAAAAGTTGGATTAATTGGGAATTGATATTTTTCTCCGGATACTTGGAAGCGAGATGAATGGCCAGGTCGATCCTCCCCCGCCAGCGAAGAGTCCCCAGGACCAATTCCAAGATAAAGGCCCGGTCCAATGGCCGCCAATGCGGGTTCTTAGCAAAGGTTCGGTCGAGGGAAAGGTCGGCAAAAGTCCGGGAGTCTTCCACCTGCCGCAAGATTTTCCAGGCCTGCATACGCACTTCATCGAAAGCAGGCGGTCTATCCATGAACACCCTTTCTTATTCGCCCAAACGTACGCCGGCCTGCAGAGGATGGCCCCGCAAAAATTCAGCCACGCCCATGCGCGGGCGGTTGGCCAGTTGGAGTTCCCGGACCGAGAGATCCCCTCGGCTGGTGGCGATATACAGCTCTTCGGCGCCCACCCGGGTGATGGTTCCGGGGGCTTCCCGGACATCTTTTTCCATTTCCTCTGGGAAATGCGGGCGAAAGAGCTTTAACATACGGCCCTTCCAGAAAGTGAAGGCTCCTGGCCAGGGGTCGAAGGCCCGCAGGAAGTTAAAGAGTTCACGCGCCGGATGATCCCAATTGATCCGACCCGCCTCTTTATCAATCTTGGGAGCATAAGTGGATTGGGAATGGTCTTGCGAACGAGGGATGATCTGGCCTTTTTCCAGGCCGTCGAGGGTTTGCCGCAACAGGTCAGCGCCCATCCGGGAAAGCCGGTCATGCAGGGTTCCGGTAGTGTCTTCCTGTTCAATGGGAGTTTCTGCAGTGAGGAGGATCGGGCCGGTATCCATTCCAGCATCCAGGAACATCGTGGTTACTCCTGTCCGGGTTTCCCCGTTGAGGATGGCCCAGGTGATGGGCGCCGCTCCCCGGTATTGCGGCAGGAGGGAGCCGTGGACATTCACACATCCCCGGGGAGGAATCGAGAGGACGGAAGAAGAAAGAATTTGCCCGTAGGCCACAACTACGATGAGCTCGGGTCGGCAGGATTGTAAAACCTCCAGGGAAACAGGATCCCGGATTTTTTCCGGCTGGAAGATGGGGAGGTTCTTGGCCAGAGCCAGAGATTTAATGGCGGAAGGAAAAAGTTTTTGCCCCCGACCTTTGGGGCGATCCGGTTGGGTGACCACCGCTAAAACTTCATGAGAAGACCCCAGGAGATTTTTCAACGATGGAAGAGCGAATTCAGAGGTGCCGAGGAAGAGAACTTTCAAAGCTTCTTTCCTTCTTTCTTCTCCTTTTTTAGTTGGCGCTTGTACAGATCTCTTTTCAGTTGACTGAGATGATCGACAAAAAGGATCCCATCGAGATGATCAATCTCATGCTGCAGAACAACGGACAACAGATCGTTGCCCTCAATCTCCACGGTTTCTCCCTCAAGGTTCCGGCAGCGAACCACAACCTTCTTTTTCCGCTTCACTTCTTCGGCTAAATCCGGGACGCTCAGGCATCCCTCTTCCCAGGTGCACTCCCCTTCGGAAGTTACGATCTCGGGGTTGATCAGGACCATTAGGTTTTTGGGTTGGTTCACCGGGGTTACATCGATTACGACCAAACGGAGGAGATATCCCACTTGGGGAGCAGCCAGCCCTACGCCAGGAGCGGCGTACAATGTTTCGACCATGTTCTGGATCAGCTGTCGAAGGGACGAATCAATTTTTTTTACCGGGTGAGATTTTTTTTTCAGGTTCGGGTTGGGGTACTTCAGAATTTCGAGCACAGCCATGGCTTTTTATAACATATTCACAGGGTCTACATCAACTATCAATTTCACTCCGGCGAAGGATATTTCTTTTTCCGCTTGGGCCAAAACCTTCTCGGTGAAGGCGTGGAGAACCGACCATCTCTTTCCTTTTAAGAGTATCTGGTAACGGTTTTTCCCCTTGAGCCGGCCCAGAGGAGCCATGGTTGGCCCCAGTACTTCAATTTGCCCTTGAAACTTCTTTTCCTTGGGTAATATTCCTGCAATCAGTTGCTCCATGGCTTTGGCCAAAAGGAGGATCCGAACTGGGGAGTTTCCTTCCATCCGCAGATTGATTAAGCGGGTAAAGGGAGGATAGCCCAGCTCTTTTCGGTATTGGGCCTCCTGTTGATAAAAGGCCAAAAAGTCCTGTTGCTGAGCCAACTGGATGCTGTATTGATTCGGGTTATAGGTCTGGATGATGACTTTTCCCGGTAAAGATCCTCTTCCAGCCCTGCCGGCCACCTGGGTAAGCAGCTGGTAGGTACGCTCCCCGGCCCGAAAATCAGGAACGTTCAAGGACAAATCGGCGGCCAATACCCCCACGAGAGTAACCCGGGGGAAGTCGTGCCCTTTGGTGATCATCTGCGTCCCCACCAAAAGGTTCACTTCACCCTTACGAAGCTGATTCAGAATCTTTTGGTGCGATTTTTTGCGGGCCGTCGTGTCGCGGTCCATGCGGGCCACTTGGGCCTGGGGTAGTTTCTTCTTGACTTCCTCCTCCAAGCGTTGGGTGCCCAACCCGAAAAGCAGGAGATGGATGGAGGCGCACTCCGGGCAGCGGGGTAGGGCGGGAACGGAAAAGTTACAATAATGGCAATGAAAGGACTTGTCGGAAAGGTGGTAATTCAAAGAAACGCTGCAGTTGGGGCACTTGTAGACGAATCCGCAATCGCGGCAGAGGGCGAAGGTGGAAAAACCACGCCGGTTCAAAAAGAGGAGAGCTTGCTCTCCCCGTTCGGTATTCTCCTGCAAGGCTTTTTCCAGAGCCCGGGAAAAAATCAGACGTTCTTTCCCTTCTCTCTGTTCCTGGCGCATGTCCACCACTTGAATTTCCGGCAAAGGGCGGTGGTCGATACGATGGGGAAGAGCGAGATACCGGAATTTTTTTTCTAAGACATTGTAATACGATTCCAGGGAGGGAGTGGCCGAGCCAAGTACCACCACTGCTTTTTCCATCTTCCCGCGAACCAGAGCCAAGTCCCGGGCATGGTAACGAACTTTTTCTTCTTGTTTGTAGGAAGGGTCATGTTCTTCATCTACAATGAGGATACCCAAGCGGTCCAAAGGGGCAAAAATCGCCGAGCGGGCACCGATGACTAAATTCACCAACCCTCTTTTCATTTTGCGCCATTCATGATAGCGCTCTCCCGGGGTGAGCCCACTGTGCCAAACGGCCATGGGATATTCGATGCGTGACCGGAAATAGGCGACCAGCTGGGCGGTAAGGGCAATCTCCGGGACCAAAAGCAGAGCTTGTTTCCCTTGGGCCACGGCCTCTTCGATTACGCGTAAGTAAACTTCGGTTTTGCCGCTGCCCGTGACCCCATGCAGGAGAAAGGAATGGGATTTTTGCGAGTGGAGGGCCTGAGAAATTTCTCCGATAACCTGTTTTTGCTCTGCGGTCAATAAGGATGGTGGGCCGTCCATCCACTCTTCTATTCCTTCCCAGGATAATTGGCGGATTTCTTCCTTCTGGACAATTTCTATTAAATTATTTTTTTGCAATTTTGACAAGATCGGCAATGAATTATTATATTTTTCTTTAAAAATTGAAACGGGGAGTTCTCCTGCTTCCTGGATAAAACTCAGGGCTTCTTTTTGCCGGGGAGAGAGGGGGACATCCTCGTCTATTGATAAAAACCGGATAAACCTTATCTTTTTTCCTGGGGAATGCTGCTGCCAGGATTTATCTTTTTTTTCAATAAGGCCGTCGGCGATCATTCGTTCGATCCACTGACGCTCGGGACCCAAGGACTTCTTGCGGCGCAGGGGGGAAAATAAAACTTTCTCCCCCCGTCGTTTCAGGGATTGCAGCAACTTCCTTTCCCCAGATGGGGAAGAAAGGGTTTCTAAGATTTGCAGGCCCTTCGGGGTAATGGTGTAAGTTTCCCGCTGATGAAGATGGAGGCCCGCTGGCAGGGCGGTTTTGATGACCTCCCCTATGGGCTGGAAGTAATAGCGCGAGACCCATAGCAGAAAGGTTAAAAAATTTTCCGTAAGGGAAAAGTCTTCAGGCAAAACCTGGTGGATCGGGAGGATTGTTTTTTGGGGGGGAAGCGTTTTGGCCGTTCCGAGCACATACCCGGGGAGAAAACGCCGCCCGAAAGGGATCCACACCCCCTTCCCGGGAACGGCTGCTGGTTTCATCTCTTCCGGGACCTCGTAGACAAAGGTCCGGCGGATCGGCAGCATCACAGCAACTTCGACAAATTGCTTTGTAGGGGTCATTTCCAATTGCCCAAAATTATTTCAATACGGTGTTCGCTGAGATCGCAGAGAAAAATATATTTAAAAAAACAAAAAGCGATAGGGTAAGGCGAAAAAGAACAAAACATTATGACGTATCTCTGTACTACTAACGTGCAATTTCTCAAAATTTTATTAAGCAATCCCCCCCACCCTATCCCTCCCCCTCGAGGGGGGAAGGTGGGGAGGGGGTGATTTTTTTTGGTTGCGGCTATGCCGCGCTGTGTTCTCTGTGGTGAATAGAGTATTTTATTCCGACAGGGGAAAGCGGATCAAGAAAGTGGCTCCAACTCCCGGATGGTTGACCACCTCGATTTCTCCCCGGTGCTGGGTAACAATTTTATGGGCAATGGCCAGGCCTAAGCCTGTACCATCCTGTTTGGTAGTGAAAAAAGGGTTGAAAATATTATCCAGGACCTCCAGTGGAATTCCCCCGCCGGTGTCGCTAACTTCCACCTGAATAAATTTACGCTCCCCCTGTTCCCGGCAGGAGGTTTTTACGACCAGATTTCCTTCTTTCCCGATGGCCTGCATGGCGTTCACCAGGAGGTTGAGAAAAACCTGATTGAGCTGCTGCGGGTCGCTAAAAAGGGGAGGCAGGTTGGGGGCCAAATCTTTGGTGACCCGAATGTTCCGATCATGAAATTCGCTATCGAGTATGAAAAGGGTGTCTTCCAGGATGCGATTGAGTTCGTAATGGCCAGTGGGAATGGAAGGTTCCTTGGAGTAGGCCAGGGTCGCGTTGAGGGTGCTTTCGAGCCGCTTTACTTCCTTGAGAATGATACGAATATATTTTTTCTCCGGAGAATTTTCCTGAAAATTCCGTTCGAGCCGGCGGGCAAACCCTCCAATGGAGACCAAGGGGTTTTTGATCTCATGGGTAATCGAAGCCACCATCTCCCCCAAGGCGGCCAGCTTTTCGGACTGAATGAGACGGTTTTGGGTCTGGAGAAGCTGAGTGTTAATCTCCTGCAGGTTACTGTAGAGGCGGGAGTTTTCGATGGCCATGGCTGCTTGGTTGGCCAGCAGGGTGAGGAGCCCGAGGTCCGCAGAGGTAATGGGCCGGTCAGTGAAAAGGTTATCCACGGCGATGAGCCCGATGGCTTTTTCTTTAGCGATCAGAGGGACGCAGGCAAAGGCCCGGCTGCCAAACCAGCGAAGGATTCCGGGGTTGACCTCCGGATCCGAGGCGGCATCCTGGATATTAAAAGAGCGCATCTCCCGTAGGGTCCTGACCAGGAGCGAGCGTTTCTCGTTGAGGGAGATCCGCGCCTCTCGAACCTGCAGATCGTAGGGATTAAATTCCATTTCCTCCGGAACGATCCAGCCTCGGGAAAAGACGGGACGTTCCTCGATTTTTTTCCGCCACTGTTCAGCTTCTTCGCGGCTTCTGGCTCCCACGCCCATCATACCTTTAAGGACGTTTTCTTTTTCATCGACCAGGAATAGAGCGGCCCGGTCGAAGCCCTGGCGATTTCCCAGGGTTATGGAAATGAGGATGATGCGCAATAGCTGCTCTGAATTGATGGTCGTATGCATGGATCGGGAAACTTCATAAAGTAGGGAAAGCTCCCGGACACTACGCTCTTTATCTCTGGCCAAAAGCTCGGCCCGCTGCAAGATGATGGCGTTCTCGATGGCAATGGCGATTTGGGAAGCCATCGTGCTGAGGAGATTTTTATCCTCTTCATCGAAAACTTTCACCGGGCGCCATTCGCGGTAAAGACTGAAAAGGGTCAGGGTTCCAACGGTCTTGGACCGGAAGATCAAAGGTACACAGATGACCGATGATATTTTTTGGGGAAACTTGGCAAAAGAGTAAGGGGATGTTTGCGCATCGGAGATCAGGAGGGGTTCCTGGGTCAGGGCTACGGTACCGGCCGCGTCTTCACCCAAGGGAACCTGTTGGGGCGGGCCGGCTTCATCTGTTCCATTTTCCAGTCCGTAGGTGGAGACAATCTTCAGCATCCCCCCTTCTTCGTCGAGGAGGCGCAGGATCGCTCCATCGGCCTGAAGGACCTTCGTGCTGTTCAGAGTTATCCGGTTGAGCAATTCTCCCAACTCCAAGGTGGAGCTGATGGCATTGCTGATGGCCTGCAAGGTGCTCAACTGGGCGATTCGTTTTTTCGCTTGTAAAGACACTTGGGTGCTGCGCAGAGTGCCGGCCAGCTGGCGGCAGATTACCGGTAGAAGAAAACTCTCTTCTTCGGAGAATTGCCGGGGTTGTTCCCCCAGGAGAGCCAGTACGCCGTAAAGAAAAATTTCATCCGCGATGGGGAAAAAAGCCAGGAAAGAGAAGGGGGTGAAGTTTTCCGGAATGGATAGGCTCCATAGAGAAAACTGCGCAGCGTCGGGAATGATCATTGGTTTTTTTTGCAGAAGGCTGGCTCCCCAGGGCTCCGTATTTACAGGGAAACTGAGGCCGGGTGGAAGATTCGGGTGCTTTTCACTGCAGAGTTTCAGGAACACCCGGGCCTCCCTGGGGTCCCAGATGAAAAGGGCGCAAAAAGGAATGGAGAAAGTCTGAGACAAGAAGTCCACCAGATGCCCCAGGCGCTGGTCGGCGTCTACGGGAGCATTCGAAAGTTCGATAACCCTGGATAAAATCTCGCGGGAATTCATTCTTTTCCGTTTCGGTTTTTTTTCTTCGCCAAGGTTTCTTGATAAACTTTCAGATACGCCCTGGCAGATTGTTCCCAGGAAAAGTCCGCGGACATTCCCCGGAGCAGCAGTTTTTCCCAGGTGATTTTGTTGCGGTAAACCTGCAGGGCCCGCTTGATTGTTTCCAAAAGGCAAGAAGGGGAATAGTCCCCGAACTTGAAACCATTTCCTTCCAGGTTCGTGGGGGTGAAGTCTTGGATGGTATCATCCAGCCCTCCCGTAGCCCTGACGATGGGCACCGTGCCGTATTTCAAACTGTAAATCTGGTTCAGCCCGCAGGGTTCATAGCGGGAAGGCATGAGGAACATATCCGCGCCGGCTTCAATCTTGTGGGCCAAGGCGTTGTCAAAGCCGATCTTCACCCCGACCTGTTGGGGGTATTTCTCGCTGAATTTCTGGAATTGAAGGTGGTATTTCTCCTCCCCCGTTCCCAGGAGTACAAACTGCAGGCCAAGCTCCATCATTTTTTCCATGTCGGCGCCAATAAGGTCGATACCTTTCTGTTCGGCCAGGCGGGAAATGGACCCGATAAGGGGTACATCTTCTTTCGTGGCCAGCCGGAATTCCCGCTGCAGGTCGGCTTTACACTCCCTCTTGCCCTTCAAATCGGAAGGACCGTACCTCTGCTTGATGAAAGGGTCCACTTCCGGAGACCATTCTCCATAGTCCACCCCGTTCAGGATTCCGTAAAGGTCTTCCCGGCGGTCCCGAAAGACCCCGTCTAAACCACAGCCGAATTCTTCGGTCTGGATTTCTTCCATGTACCTGCGGCTGACGGTAGTGACGGCATCGGCAAAAACAGTTCCCCCCTTGAGAAAGTTGATCTTGCCGTAGAATTCCAGGGCTTGCGGAGTAAAAAGTTCCCACCCCAGGTTGGTCATGGGCATATCGTGATGCCAGAAAAGGCCTTGATAGGCCAGGTTGTGGACGGTGAAGATGGACGCAGCTTGTCCCAGCGAAGGAACGGCATGGTAGAGCTTCTTGAGGTAGACGGGGATCAGTCCGGTTTGCCAGTCATTACAATGAATGATGTCAGGCTGTAGTTCCAGGGCCAGGGCTGCCTCTAAAACGGACCGGGAAAAGAATATAAAGCGTTCGGCGTTATCCTCGAAGTCACCGTTTATCGTTCCATAAAGTTGATCGCGCTGATAATAAGTATCTTGCCGAACGAGCAGAGCGTTGAAGCGAGGTGCCAATTCGACTGAATACACTTCGGCTTCTTCCATCTTTTGGGCGACGGGAACCTGCAGCCCCACTTTTTTCTTGATGAGCTTGAACCGTTTCTCGTTAACCTGACGATATTTCGGTAATATCAGGGTGACTTCATGACCCATTTGAGCCAGGACTCTGGGCAGAGCGCCGGAAACGTCTCCCAATCCTCCTGTTTTGGCGAAAGGAACGGCTTCGGAAGTTGCGAAAAGAATTTTCATCGGTCCCCTCCTTAGGCGCCGAGCTCCCTTAAAAATTTAGCGGCTTCTTCGGGAGGGGTTGGATTGATGAAAAACCCGGAACCCCACTCGAATCCAGCAAACTTCGTGAGCTTGGGAATGATCTCAAAGTGCCAATGGTAATACTCCAGATTTCTCTCCTTAAAAGGGGTCGTATGGAGAGTAAAATTGTAGGGAGGAAAGTTCAAGGCTTTCTCCAGGCGTTTTAAGGTTTCCAAAAAAATTGAACCCAGAGACTGGATTTCCTGGGCCTGGCTCTCTTCAAAAAAAGAGTTATGCCGCTTGGGCAGAATCCAGGATTCAAAAGGGGCGAAAGAGGCGAAAGGGTTGATGACGATGAATTCCGAGTTTTCTAAAACGACCCGTTCCCCTTGCTGAATTTCTTGACGGACGATGTCGCAGAAGATGCACCGTTCTTTGTAGCCATAATAATCCTTTGCTCCGGTCATCTCCTCCATAACCAGATGGGGTACAATGGGCAGGGCGATTAACTGCGAATGGGGATGCTCGAGGGTAGCTCCGGCTGCCTCACCGTGATTTTTAAATAGCATGGCATAGCGAAGGCGGATGTCCCGGCGCAAGTCCAGCATGCGGTCCCGGTAGGCCCAGAGAACCTCCTCGAAATGTTTGGGGGAGAGGTGGGTAAGGGTTTCCTCATGGTTAGGGGTTTCGATGATGACTTCATGGGCTCCGATGCCACTCATTTTATCGTAGAGTCCAACTCCCTCCCGGTTAATTTCCCCTTCTACGCGTAGGGCGGGAAATTTATTGGAAACTACCCGCAAACGCCATCCCGGTCCATTGCGCTGGGAGCCCTCCTGCCGGAAGGCTAAAATTTCGGGGGGAGTTTTATCCTCGTTTCCCGGGCAGAAGGGGCAGAAACCGCCTTTGGGCTTATGATTCTGGACTCCGAAATCGGATGGCCTTCTACCCCTTTCCGTGGAAACAATTACCCACCGGCCGGTGACCGGGTCTTTACGTAATTCCGACATTCATTCCTCCTTCGCACCAGAAACTGACCGCACGGAAGCGACATTTGGCGTTTTCACTGCACTTCCATTGTAGCTGCCTGTTGATGAAAAAGGAAGCTTTTATAGGTGGCGACGGTCACCTTTCCATGGCGCTGGCCTAGCCCGCTTTCCCGTTGCCACAAGAGGGACAAGCTGAATGAAATTCCCGGTTTTTTTATCTCTTTAACAGTTCACGGAAAAACTCCCAACCGAGTCTTTGCGAGTCCGCCTGAGGCGGACGAAGCAATCTCGTCTTTAAAAACTCCAATAAGTTATAAGATTGCCTCATTCCGAAATCCCTCCTCACAATGACTTTGAGAGAGTTTTTCGGCAACCTGTTAAAGTCATAGCATGGGCAGCCCTTCTTCCATTAGACTTGCCACAGGGTTGATTCAAAATCTTGATCCGGAATGACCAGCGAAAGATACCCACTTCGCGGATAGCGTTCCAATTCGAGATCTTCTTTTTGAACCTGAAGGAAAAAATCTACTCTCTGCTTGGGTTGAAATTGCAGCGCGGCGAATGGGATGGCTAACTCGATGATTTGGTCGGAACAGATGGTCGTAAAGCGGTCCGTGGGCTGGCTGCTTCCTGCGGACGGCTTAACTAAAGTGAAAGACTGTTCCCCCCCCTCTGGAAATTGGACAGGAAAGATAATCTGGCATTTCCGAGGATTGGAAAAGCGGATATGAAATTGCAGGCTGGGAAAGTGATTGGGCTCCCGGAGGATCGGATCGAGGCGAAAGTAAAGATGCTGCAAATCGAAACCGAAATAAAGGCCAGAAATAAATCCTTCCGCCCGGTGCATTGAGCTGCGGTAAGACCGGCTGGCGAAATATCCCGCTTCTTGCCACTCATAGAAATGGGTAATCCGTCCATCCAGGACGGGCGAGAGCAATCCCACCGGCTCCACCGCGGGTTTAACCTCGTGGGATAAGGTAATGGGTGTCTTCAGGTAATCGGGCACGGGAGATTGGAGAAGTAGGTGCACATTACTCAAATGACTTCGAAAGAGACGGTCGAATTCTTCGTCGTTGTCGCTGGTGAAATTATCTCCATACCACCAAAACCAATCACTCCCCTCGGCGATGTAGATTTCATCCCAGGCCGACTGCCAGGTTGTTGCAGGAAAATTTTGGTTTTTTCCCGGGGCCTTCTCTAAGAAAGTACGCGTTCGGCGCAAGCAATCCCAGGCTTGGTTATCCTCCGGAGAACCGATCCAGATTCTGAAGTTTTGATCGATCCAGGACCCGGTGTATAGAGAATCCAGCACTTCCTTGGGGGGGTACGTTTCTAAAAATTCACTGATTTTAACCGTCTGCAGGGCAGAGTCATGGGACAGCTTATCGTAGAGCCCCCGCAAAAAATCACGACCTCCATCCGGGTAATATTCCCAGGGATTTTCTCCGTCCAGGGCAATCAGGACCAGGCGACTGGGGTCGGCAGGCTGAGATTTCTGAATATTCTTCAGACGGGTTAGGAGGTCAGACGCCGCAACCTGGGGAGAATTTTTGGCATAGGTAAAGCCGATGAGGTCGGAAAGATTCCGGTCGCGAAAAACCATTGTAACTTCCGCCCCCTGGAACTTTACCCGATAGGGCCGGTAGAGGCGGTGGCGAGCCGTATCCCCGGATAGGGATCTAAAAAGAATCCCCTCATCCGAGGCCATCCAGTGGATCCCGGCCTTATGGGCGAGGGGGATCAGTTCGGGGCATACCGAGCCTTCGGAGGGCCACATTCCCTTAGGTTGGCATCCAAAAAGATGCTGATAATACTCTACGGCCTTTTGGATCTGCACCTCAGCATCTTCCGGATGGGAAAACGAACCGGGTAGGGATACTTTGGGCATTGACCTGGACGCGGTCGTCCAGTCGATAAGCAGGGGAAGGATGGGGTGGTAAAAAGGGCTGGTGGTAATTTCCACTTGTCCTTTGGCCAGCATGGATTGATAGAGAGGAATTAACTCCTGGATGATTTCCGATTGAGCCTGCAGAAGAATGGTTTTGTCCGACTCCGCAAAAACCCTTCCTTTCTGAAAAAGTTCACGGACGCTTTCTTTCTTTTCCCGGGCCCGGTGCCCGAACCAGGTAAGGTTAAACCAGACCTGCAGGTCGCGGAAGTCCTGGGGGGTAAAATGGTGGAGCAGGTCATCCCAGTGGTATTCAGGGACTTTGACCCCTCTTTTTTTTAAAAGAGCCCAGTAAGCCGGATAGGGTTTGACCATCGTCTCCCGGTTGCATAGGAAAAAGTTGATCAGGATAAATTTTTTTTCCTCGGGGGAGAGTTCTTCGGCGGGCTTGCGGGTGTGGTCCAGAAAAGCATCCTGGGCTTCTCCCCGGGCATACTCATTTAACTGGCGGAGGAGAGAAGGAACCAAATTGAACGTTTGCCGGATTGCCGGATATTCCTCCAGGAGGGAAATCATGTCGTAATAACCCTTGCAGGCATGCAGGCGTACCCAGGGGAGAGAGTATTCTCCACTCAGAGGGTCCCGGTAATAAGGTTGATGCATGTGCCAGAAAAAGGCAATATTTAACAAACTTATCTTCCTTCCCGATTTTCAAAACCATTATAACAAATCTGATGAGGGAAACAAGCGAGTCATTCATTAACTGCTTTCCACGTTTTACATTTCCCATTCTCTCTTCTCTCTTCTTTTCTCAATCCAACTATGGTATTTTACTGGTTGATAAAAATAATGATTTCTTAAAAAGTCATCAAGATGGATGGCAAAGTAGGGGCACGGTAACCGCGCCCCTACTAAACCGCCGCAATGACGAAAACGGGACTTTTTACGAAGCCATCAGAATTGGGGGAAAAGTCGTGGAGGCGCTAGAACATGATTTGTTGATCGCCGGCGGTGGCCCGGCAGGTCTGACTGCTGGACTTTATGCTGCCCGGGGCAAACTGCGCACCCTGCTCATCGAGAAGATGGCTCCGGGGGGCCAGGCCGCCAGCACCTTTCTGATCGAAAACTACCCCGGTTTTCCGGAGGGAATCCCCGGGCCGGAATTGTCTCAAGCGATGGAGAAACAAGCCAAGCGCTTTGGGCTGGAGATGATCAATGGGGAAGTGAACCATCTGGTGGCGAAAGGGAAACATTGGGAAGTTGGATGGGAAGGCCGGAAAGTAACCACCAAAACCGTGATTGTGGCCACAGGGGTTGAGCCCATAAAATTAGGGGTTCCTGGAGAGGAAGAACTGAAGGGAAGGGGGGTGTCTTACTGCGCCACTTGCGACGGTCCTTTTTTCCGGGATCAGGATATCGGCGTAGTGGGCGGGGGAGACTCTGCTGTGGACGAAGCTTTATTCCTGACCCGATTTGCCAGGCGGGTCTACATCATCCACCGGCGTAACGCCCTGCGGGCAGAAAAAATCCTGCAGGAGCGAGCGTTGCAGAACGAAAAGATCGAAATCCTCTGGGACACCGTGGTGGCGAAAGTTTTGGGCAGGACAGGCGTAGAGGGGTTGGAATTGAAGAATGTGAAGACTCAGGAAACCCGGACTTTGCAAGTAAACGGAGTCTTTTTCTATGCAGGGCTGAAACCCATTACGGGGTTTCTTGGCGGGGTGGTAAAATTGGATGATCGGGGGTATGTGATTACCGATGGGAATATGGCTACCTCCGCCCCAGGGATTTTTGCTGCGGGCGATGTTCGGCAGAAGCTTTTGCGGCAGGTAACCACCGCTGTTGGCGACGGGGCCACGGCTGCCTTTGCCGTGGAACGCTACCTGGAGTCGTTATGGCGATAAAAAATTTTAATATTGGACGCAGATGAAAAAATAAAAACGCTATGCGCATAGCGCTAAGCGCTTAGCGTATCGGGTATAACTGTGTTTATCTGCGTAAATCTGCGTCCCTTTTGGAGATAAAATTGAGGATTTTAGTTTCCAACGATGATGGAATTCAATCTCCGGGCCTGCTGGCGTTGGCCAGGGCCCTGGATCCCGTTGGCGAAGTTTGGGTGGTTGCTCCGGATCGGGAACAAAGCGCCTGCAGCCACTCTTTGACGATGAATCGTCCCCTGCGGTGGAAAAGGGTGAAGAATTTTGGCGATCGATTTTTTACGGTCAACGGAACGCCGACCGATTGCGTTCTTCTGGGAACCAGCAAAATTCTGCCGGAGCGACCCCACTTGATTGTCTCCGGGATCAACATAGGAGAAAACCTGGGAGAAGACATTACTTATTCCGGTACCGTTTCCGCAGCCATTGAGGGAGCGATCCTGGGGATCCCTTCCTTCGCAATTTCTCTAGTGGCCAGGAACCAGTGCATCTTTACGCATGCGGCTTCTTTTGCCGCTCGTTTGGCCAGGAACGTCCTGCAATATGGCCTGCCCCGCAATACTTTTTTGAACGTGAACGTCCCTGCTCAGGGAAAAAAGCCACGGTCATACAAGATCACCCGCATGGGCAAACGAATTTACGGGGAGTCGGTTCAGGAAAAGATCGGGCCGCGGAGCAGAAAACATTATATCATCGGCGGTAATGATCCGGGGTATGCGGATACGGAAGATTCGGATTTTAAAGCCGTGGCTAAAAATTTTATCTCGATCACACCGCTTCACTTGGACTGGACCAATTATGCATCCTTTGCGACGCTATCCAAACGAAAGATCTGAGGACATTGTATAGAAATTTCCTTATTGACCACAGATAAATACAGATTTTCAGGATATTAAATGCGAAAAATACATAAAATAATTATCTACGTTTATCCGTGGGAATCTGTGTCCAAATTAATTTAATTCATTTTAACTTTCCATGAAATTTTCCGTTGCTTCCCAGCCAAAATATTCCGATTATTTCCGGGCGCGCCAGCGAATGGTAAAAGAGCAGATTATCGGCCGAGGGATCAGGGAACCCCGGGTGATCGCCGCCATGGAGCAGGTACCTCGTCACCTTTTTGTACCGGAGACTTTGCAGGGGCAGGCCTACGGGGATTCTGCACTGCCTATTGGGGAAGGGCAGACCATATCTCAACCTTTCATGGTAGCCTTTATGAGTGAAGCCCTGGGGCTGCGCGGCGACGAACGGGTTTTAGAAATCGGGACCGGGTCAGGATATCAGACTGCTATTCTGGCCAAGCTTGCCGACCGGATCTATTCCGTGGAACGGATCCGTTCCCTGCTGGAGAGGGCCAGGAAAAATTTCGATCAACTCCAATGCCGGAACGTAATGACCCGGCTCTTTGACGGCTCCTATGGCTGGAAGGAGGAAGGGCCATTCGATGCCATTCTGGTTACAGCCGGGGCGCCTTCCCTGCCATCGCCTTTGATGGAACAGGTCAAAATCGGGGGGGTTCTGGTCATCCCGGTTGGGGATAAAAACTCTCAAAGGCTTTTGAGAGTGCGCCGGAAGAAAAGGGGATTTTCCGAAGAGGACCTGCGGGAATGCAGCTTCGTGGCGCTGGTCGGTGAGCATGGATGGGAGAAGCCGGCCAGGAAAGATTATGGGAAGGCTTAATTGATTTCTTGATTTGGAGACCAAATTAGAGTATTTTAGGGGCTAATAAAATATAGAGAGCTTATCATCG